>DASUMD010000254.1:0-2807 GCA_036277875.1 Nitrososphaeraceae archaeon | reverse complement strand
GATTTCCTTCTGTCATTGTTCCATCAACCTAATCATTATCATCATTAATTACTGAATAATCCTGACGTTATGGGAACCATGTCTGCGTATTTCTGTTTGAATTTCAGAGTCTTCATGTTCTTCTGTTTTAAGACGTTTGCTTCTAGGTATCTTTCCTTTTCTTCTTTGTTCTCTTCTGCTTTCTGTACTTAGGAACGTAGATTCATTTTCAAATGGATTGTCAACAGTTTGTAGTGAATCTTTTATCTCTGATTCAAAGTGAGATTAATTTATATTTATAAAAAATTATTAATCAACACCATATGGTCCCTAATCTGCCACAATGGGGAATCAATCCTGTTCCTACAAAACATAGAATTCTTGGAGGTTTTGACTATTTCATTTTGTGGTCTAGTCTTGGTGTTGGCTTACTAGTTTTTTCTGCGGGATCCTTTTTATCCGAGACTCCTTTTTACCATGCATTATTTGCAATCATAATCGGTTCAATTGCGGGTTCCGTCTTGCTGTCAATGGCAGGGAAAATAGGAAGCGATCATGCAGTACCATCTCTTATCGGAATACGACCGGCTTTTGGATTGTACGGGTCATATCTTGCCGCTGTACTAAATATAATACAACTTATTGGCTGGACCACATTTGAAATTTTGATACTTTCTAAGGCAGCTGAACAATTAACAAATATGCATGTTACATTTGTATGGAACATTATCTTTGGAGTAATTATTGCCTTGCTTGGTATATTTGGGCCTTTGTTCTTGGTAAAACAGTGGTTATCAAAGTTTGCAATATGGATAGTTTACGCTTCTTCAGCAATAATCTTAGTTACTTTACTATTTCAGAATCTTCCAAATGTGATGTCCGGAGAAGGTAAAGATGCGTCATTCTTTGTTGCGTTAGATATTGTGATTGCTATGCCTATCTCCTGGATGCCTCTTGTTTCAGATTATAACAGATTTGCAAAGACTAGTAAGGGTGCCTTTATAGGCACTTTAATTGGATTTTCAATTACAAATATCATTTTTTATGTTGGAGGATTATTATTTGGAGTTGGAGATATTTCATCCATCATCATATCTATTCAAGCAATTCTATTTGGTTTTATTCTGCTAGTTATGATTGTCGACGAGATAGATAATGCATTTGCAGATATATACTCCGCAGCGATTTCTTCCCAAAATATTTTCCATAATCTAAATCAACGACATCTGATTATAGGATTCTCGATTGTAAGTACTATTTTGGCTATTTTTGTATCGATTGAAGGTTATGAACAATTTTTGTTCTTGATAGGAGCTTTATTTATTCCCCTATTTGGAGTGCTGTTAACCGACTATTTCGTAATTAAGCGTGGTAAATATCAGAATGATATGATGTATGGTAACAAGATAATCAAGATAGGATATCCTGCTATCATTGCGTGGGCTATTGGAGCTGTGTTATATTATTTGCTTTCTCAACTTTCGCCGATTTATTTAGCACAGCTACCAACAATAGGTTCCACGATTCCAAGTTTGATAGTCTCCTCACTATTATATCTGCTAATCACTAAACTTGATCTAAAATTTAAGGTCACCAAAACTGCGATATGATATTTGCCTTAATTAGATTTGTTCAGTCAATATTTTTCATATACACTTTCCTTAAATCTAACTTTGATTATTATTTGGTAATTGTCTGCATGTAATATTCACAAGAATTTTTTTGATGAAAATTGTCCTGATTGTAAATTAGAATATGCAGAATTAAAAGGTACAACTCAATCTAAACCTCAAGAAGATGAGAAATTAGAAAAAAGAGCAGATGAATCAAGGAGTAAAAAATCATACAAAGAATTTCCGGAAGAGAGAGCAAAAAAGCTTTATGAAGAATTGTTGATACAATTTATGAGAACAAAATCAATCAACGAAGCCGAAGCAGCTAGAAGAGCAAGGCAAATTATTAGAAAACAATGTGCAATTAGAGGAATTAAAGTTTGGAACTGGCTGAAAACAACATAATACAATTAGCAGCATATGTTGGAATTGCATGATTGGTGTAAATTATTTATTATCCATCTATATCTGATAATAATTGCCGACCACGTGATAGAAAATTACTGATGGATAGCAAATATTTTATTTGTTTATTTCATATCTTATGTTAATTTCAAAGGGCATTAGAAATGACAATAGATGAATTTGCCGAAATAGTACATATAGGTATCTCGTATGTGTTGATAGGTTCTTTCGGATTTTTAAGTATCATCATTCTAAATGGAATAGTCAGATCCGCCCGCAAAGGCAAAAGAGATATGAACAAATCATAACTAGGTATTGCATTGATGATACTGGACTTAACCAGAGAAATAAGTGCTGACACCAAAGTCTTTCCAGGTTCGCCATTGCCTAAATTTATTACATGGACTAAAATGGATGTGCATAACTATTATTCAGAAGTAATCTTCATGAGTACTCATACAGGCACTCACATGGATGCTCCGTCTCATTTTGTGAATGATGTTTCATCAATTGATAAAATATCAGTTAACAGATTCATTTCAAATGCTCTTCTTATTAAAATAGAGAAGAATTCCGACGAATTAATAACTGCAGGTGAAATAGAAGCATCCAAGGTAAAGATATTGGAGGGCGACACTATTGTTTTTTCTACTTTGTGGGAGAACGAGGTAGACAAGGATTATTTTTTTAGTCATAATCCTGGTCTTTCAGAAGGTGCTGCGAAATATCTTATAGATAAAAAAGTAAACGCTGTATGTATAGACTCACCCAGCATCGACAGGGGTTCAGATAGTAATTTTCCTGTACATA
>DASUMD010000253.1:0-2534 GCA_036277875.1 Nitrososphaeraceae archaeon | reverse complement strand
TTGCTGCTAGATCTAGATTCTCGGGCGTCTTTGTTGCCATGCATCATTCAATCTCAGATGATGTCATAGCATGCCATATAGGTACCAGGGTTAGAAAAAATCACACAAGTAGACGAGATGCATTTCACTCAATAGACGTGTACCCTTTTTCACTAATCAAGAAAGATCAAATAGAGATATCTAAGCAGTATGTGGACTTGAAATTTCAAGTAAGGAACAAAAATCTTGAAAACATGATTGTAAGACCAAGTTTCGCGGATAAAGTTTCGTTATTAAAATTCTATCCTGGTTTTGATGGTAAAATGATAGATTATTGTGTGGAGAGGGGACATAAAGCAATAATCTTAGAGGGTACTGGGTTAGGTCACATAAATAAGGAGTGCTTTTCTCAAATAAAGAATGCAGTTAGTAAAGGAATCTTTGTATTTATGACCTCCCAATGCATCTGGGGTAGAACTTCGCTCACAGTCTATGATACCGGAAGAGATCTTTTGAATATAGGTGTAGTCCCTCTTTCTAATACAACTTCAGAAACCGCATTGGTTAAAGCAATGTGGTGTTTGGGAAACTTTGAAGAAAAAGATGTTATTAAAACAATGACAACTAATATTGCAAATGAGTACACTGATCGAATCATTGCAGATTGAATATAGATTTGCTCTTGCGTTCTACTCACTAAACAACAGGCCGGAAAACTAACACCGGTAGGAGGCTGGAACCTTTTCGCATATGAACAAGAAACATTGCCTTTTACCAAAGCAATGAAATTTGTCTGAGTCTTACCGACATAAATTCAATAGGTATGCTAAATAATGCTAAGTTCATACGTAGGCACAGCTTGATTTTGGAAAGCGATAAGAAATTAGCCCTACATGCTATTTGGATAACTAGTCAGCTCTTATGATATCTGCTATGAGCAAATCAGATAATTCAAATTTATTGGGTGGCTTCCGTAGGTCCAAGTTCATAGATCCTATGCCCACTATATCCACCTATTGGTCTTAAAATACCCTTAGATTCAAGTGAACGTAGAAATGAATTTGCTACGGAAATCTTTACACCCATTGACCTGGCCAGTCCTTGGGACGTAATTGGTTTCATACCTTTAATGGTCTTTAAACCTTGAGGTTCCTCTATGACTATTAATGATTTTTGTTTTTGTTTAATTGGGCCCTTCTTTTCTCCCTTCTTCGTCTTTTCATCGGCAGTTGGAGTATCCTTTGATGTTTTTTCTTGACTCCCTATTGATTTTTTCTTAGCTCCGCCCATAGTAACGTCAATGTTAACCCATTTTATAATCCTATGGAAAAAGTACGGTGAAATTTTGTAATTACCCATATTTTCCTTCAAACAAATCTGATTCTTTTGCAAATTTAGTTTAAAATATTTTAAAACACCCTCCCGTAACAAATAATGTTGGATTTTTCCATTATTGTCAATATTTTAGAGCAAATGGAACGAACAACAAGTAGACTGGAACTTACAGATTATTTGGTTAGTCTTTTCAAAAATACCTCCTCTGATCTCATTGATAAAATAATTTATCTTATTCTGGGAAAAATTAGACCTGATTACGAAGGAATTGAAATGGGAATCGCTGAAAAAACAATAATTCGAATTATATCACAGATTTCAAATACTTCAAGTGATGAGGTTTATCATAAATATCGCGAAATAGGAGACCTCGGAAGCGTAGCAGAATCAATTTTGAAGAATAAAGTACAGACCACACTTTTCAAAGAAAAGGTTACTATTGAAAGGATTTATTTAATTTTTGACAAAATATCCAAAACTACTGGGAAGGGATCACAGGAAATAAAATTAAGATTGTTAGCGAGTCTTTTTAATGATTCATCTCCGCAAGAGTGTAAATATATTATCAGATTTGCACTCGAAACTCTAAGACTTGGAGTCGCTGATAGTACAATAATGGATGCTTTAGCTTTAGCATACACCTCCGATAAAAAAAATAGAAAAGTTTTAGAAAGTGCTTATAATGTCTCAAGTGACTTGGGAAGAGTTTCCAGGATATTGGCAAATGATGGAATAAAAGCTGTTTCTGAAATTAAGATTGAAATATTTATACCAATAAGACCAATGCTTGCAGAAAGAGTTCAAACAAGTAAAGAGGCTCTCGAGAAGGTGTCCGGTAAGGGCGCAGTAGAATTTAAGCTCGATGGTGAGAGGGTCCAAATACATAGAAAAGACAAGAAGGTGGAGATATTTTCAAGGAGCTTAGAAAACATCACACATTATTATCCGGATGTTGCTGAAGTTTCAAGGACCATTACTCTGAGAAATTTCATAATTGAGGCTGAAGTAGTTGCAATCAATAAGTTTACAGACGAATTTCTTCCATTTCAAGAACTCATGCACAGACGTAGGAAATATGATATAGCGAAGAATGTAGAAAATTATCCTATTTCTGTAAATGTTTTTGATGTTCTCTGGGCTTCAGGTAGAGATAAAACAAAACTACCTTATGTAAATAGAAGGGAGTTATTGAAAGATGTTATTACTAATTCAGAGGATCG
>DASUMD010000252.1:0-4176 GCA_036277875.1 Nitrososphaeraceae archaeon | reverse complement strand
TCAATGGAAGATGCTGTAATGCAATCTGACCCATTTGGTAGCACTCCAAATTGGCATATAGCCCATGTGACGTGGTTTTTTCAGAAAATCCTTGAAAAATACAGACAGAATGTTGACGCTAATTCAATAAATACAGACTATCTCAACTCATATTATCAACGTTATAGTAAGATATTACCCAAATCCGATAGGGGAAAATTTCCTAGACCTAAGGTTTCTGACACACTGAAATACCGTGCTCTAATTGAAGAGATGTTTCTAAAATTTCTGGACAATATAGAACAGAAAAACTCCATGACACGTTCCTTAGCATATGACATTGAACTAGCAAATCAACATGAAATGCAACACCAGGAGCTTTTAGTGTACGATCTTCAACATTATTTCCAAAGATTTGAAGATTCACTCGATAATTATGAACCAAAATTAATGAAGACTACCAAATTGGATGAAATTCATGGTAACGAGCAGGGAATGGTTAGGGTATCAGGAGGATTATACGAACTTGGATTTTCTGGAAATGGCTTTTGTTATGACAATGAAATTCCAGAACATAGAACGTATCTGAATGCATATGAAATTGACAAATATCCTGTAACAAATAAGGAATTTCTTGAATTTGTCGAATCAGGAGGATATCAAGATTATAAATTCTGGTTATCTGATGGATGGGATCTTGTAAAAGAAAAACATTGGGACGCGCCACTATACTGGCAACAAATTGATCGAGAGTGGTACAAAAAAGATTTCAGGGGGTTAAATAAAATTTCACCAAATGAGCCAGTTACAAATGTGAGTTATTACGAAGCGGATGCATATTCAAAGTGGGTAGGAAAGAGATTACCAACTGAGGCAGAATGGGAAAAAGCAGCCAGCTGGAATGAGGATTTGAAAAAAAAGACATTGTATCCATGGGGAGATGGACTACCTTCCGACCTTAATTCAAATTTATTAGAATCATGGAAATGGGCACCATCTCCAATTGGGTCATATCCACAAGGAAGAAGTCACTATGGATGTCATCAGATGTTGGGGGATGTATGGGAATGGACAGCCTCCGAATATGTGCTATATCCAGGATTTAGATCCAAGTTTTCAGAATATACTGACAAGTGGGCAATTAATCAGAAAGTATTGCGCGGAGGTTCATATGCTACTCCAAGGTCGCAAATTCGAAACAGTTATAGAAATTATTTCAAACCACACGAAAGAATTCCATTTTCAGGATTTCGTTGCGTTAGAGACCTTCTTTAACAATAATAGAGTGTACTGTTCCTCCGGATCAGTGAAATTCCGAATCACCTGAAGACCCGCCTTTTTTACGAGTTTATTAAGTCTGCGTAACGAATATTTGTAAGAATTTTCTGTATGGATTTTTTCACCCTTCTTAAAATAGAACTTTTTTCCAATTGCTCCAATTTTTACCTGTTGGTCCAACTTTGATTCTAAATGCATCTCAATTCTGTGTTTATGAATATTGTAGAATGATCTGTGTTCAAAGTTTGATATGTTAAACTCTCCCTCAAGTTCTCTGTTAATTCTGGCCAAGACGTTGAAATTGAATTTTGCTGTTATACCATTTTTATCATTATACGCCCTGTCCAAAATTGATTTATCCTTTTCCAAATCGATTCCAATTAATAGTAAATCTTCTTTTAGAACATATCTCGCTATAGAGTGCAAAAAATCGATTGCATCTTTGGGATCGAAATTTCCAATACTTGATCCCAAAAAAATTATGAATTTCTTGTTTGGAATCTCCCTTTTGAGTTTCATAAATGCATTTATCTTGACAAGTCCTGAAACATAGTCTGAACAAATGCCATAAATTTGTAAATTTGCATATTCTCTGAATAAGTCTTTAATTGATTTTTTCAGCATTTTTAATGAGACATCTATAGGAAAATAGGTAACAATCTTCAACTTTGTAAGAAATGGTCCTAATAAAATTCGAGTTTTCAAGGAATTCCCGTTTCCTAATTCAATAACACTTATTTCTTGTCCTCCGATTATCTTCAAAATTTCATCAACAGAATTTTTCAATATTTGCGATTCAATTCGATTAAGATAATATTCAGGTTGCATGCATATTTCTTCAAATAACCTGGACCCCTTTTTATCATAGAAAAATTTAGGAGAAATATGCTTTTGTTTACCATTCAAACCTTTTTCAACATCTTTTGCAAATTCATTGTTTAATTCATTGTTTATAATCGAACTTTTATTATTGTGTATTAGCAACTCTAGTAAAATTTACCTCCTGAAAATACACATATCATATTAGTTACGTTCATATAATTCAATTTCTCAGTTCTTAGATAGATTTTTTAAATACTGCAGTCCTAGTTTTAAATCATTTTCATAATAAGTACTCTCAAATATTGGTTCGAAGGTAAGAAATTTTGAATATTTTATCTTCTTGAGAGCTCCTATGACACTATTAAAATCTATATGGGCGAAACCAGGCATTTTCCTATTGTTATCTGATACATGAACATGTTTTAACATTGTGTTAGAATTTACGATTGCATCATAAATTGAGTCTTCTTCTATGTTCATATGGAAAGTATCTAACATAATTCCCACATTTTCACGGTCTACCAGTTTGACGATATAGTTCGCATCTTCAGAATTGGTGCAAATAGGAGTACTGTAGCGATTCAACGGTTCAATGAGGAGGCCAATATCGTAATCACGAGCATACTTCGCTAGCTCACGCAATGACTCTATGAAGGTAGAAATTAATTTTCTTTTCTCTTCTCGCGATAAATACTTGTGATTACTATCTGAAATTAGTGGTTCTTCACTAAATAAACAGATATTAAATGTCTTACCACCCAGCTTATGGCAAAGAGTAACACATTTTTTTACATAGTTCTGAGCAGCTTTCAATGAATTATTATTAGTAGTAACCAAATTACGGAATCCAGACTGACTACTACTTAACCCCCACATGCCAGTGATGCCGGATACATCTATTGAAAAGGAATCAAGTTGATGTGATATACTCTCCACATCAATTAAGTCGGGTTCGCCATAAACCTCCACCGTGTCAAATCCGTGATTTTTCAAGTTTTCAAGAGTTTCTTGTACTGGTTCCAAATTCTTAAAAGATGATAAAGTAATTGAGTATCTCCAGGACATGTCCATTATTACTTCATTGTATTAAATTCTTAAGATATTGACCAACAGTAACGATTCTCAAATTATCTCCATTTTTTGTTTCTAAAATATTTTTAATATTCGATACATAAACTGGATTAGCAGATTCACCTCGAGTCGGTAATCTGCCATGCGAACCTCTCACTAATTTACCATCCAGTGGGATAGATTTTGTAGTGGGATCAAAGAATAATTCCACAGGATCATAACCCGGTTTTCTATGAATATCCACCTTCTTGGCAAAACTTGGAGCCTTATCTGGATCAAACCACCAATAATAACTAAACCATTTATCTTTATTTGAAATTGCAATTAAGTCGCCACTTCTCGGATGATTAATTCTCATTTTTTGCTTCAGATTATTATCGAGGATCATGTCGACACCTTTTATTGCTTCTAAGATTTTTCTTACTTGATTTGTATAATTTTCTTTGACATAAATGTGTGCTACCTGGTGATCCACCATTGCAAAGGCTTTGCTGTATTCAAGGTCCAAATATTCAGTCTGTTCGATTTCTCTCACAGCAAGCAGATCATTTTCTCTAAAGATGGAATTTAATGAAATGTCAGAATTAACATCTGTGAATCCATATTCTGAGAATATGATAAATTGTGTGTCCCCTAGTATGCCAATGTCAGACACTTTCTTTATCAATCTACCAACCAATTCATCAACAAACTTTAGGTCATTTTCTAGATCTTTGTACGATGTTCCATTTTTTTGGAAAGAGTAATCTAAATGTGGGATATATGTAAATAATAAACTAGGTTTTTCATTTTCTAGAACATATTCGGTTGCCTTCTCTATCCATTCGCTGGATTTTTTAGAGACAAGAGGACCCCAGTACCAGGTCAAATCAAATTTTCCTATTTTTTCAATTAGTTTTTCATACAGGCCTGGCGGTTTGCTATAGCACCACATTATCATTCTATCATCCATGTGAAGTGGACGCGGAGTTAGAACTAGCTCTGCATTAGAATACATTGTATTCTGCCAGAACAAGACTGCTGTTT
>DASUMD010000251.1:0-2340 GCA_036277875.1 Nitrososphaeraceae archaeon | reverse complement strand
TCGACCTAGTATCACAGATTGAATCATGGGCCTACAATACGATAGTGCAGATTTCAGCCTTACATGGGAGAATTTTCGATTTCTGTCAATTTTTCCATAAAGCACGAAGCAGAACCGTTGCAATTATTTGGCTCGCAGGATTATGTAAGAGCAAGGTAGATGAGAGTAAGAGTTTATTTCTGCAGAGAGCCTGATGTTCAATCTGTAATACTAAGTAGTAATCAATTGAGTAGACAGGCGCTTAATACAATATATGATTTGGTTTGGGAATGTGAATTCAAGAACATTCTTAATGTAGGTAGGATTTGGCTTAAATTTGCTCAAGATGAGCAAAATCCTTTTGGGATAGCACTGAGAAAAAAAAGAAGTCATAGCAATATAGCTCCTGGAGACATTATACAGGTAGCTGATGACTATTACATAGTTCATGACGTTGGAGCTAGGAAGATACAGATAAAGGAATAATAGGTTGGGATCATATTTGTATACACCTGCCGGGGCAGCAGATGAAAAGGCAGCATAAGTTTCCGATGTAGGACTTGATATCGAGCTAGAAAACAAAAGAGCCGTTAGTTATAGCAATAATTTGTAAAATGGAGTTGCCATGAAACCTTGATATCTTGCCCATAGTTGAATACTCTCCTGTTTGATCACATTATGATATAAACATTCAACCCGCCAAAGATAATCACTTGCAACATAAGTCAATAACGATCTTAAATGCGTGACATGCAATGATGAGATAGAACTAGTTGAGATACATTTGTAATTATTTCTCTTAGAAAACCTGAATAACCAGAGGATTAATATGCCCTCTCAATGAATATGAAATACTGTGATGAAAGCAAAATGTGGTCATGTAGTTGAAAAAAAATACGTCGATGTACATGATGGACTGTGTAGAAAATGTCATTCTAATTTTTCCTTTATTCTAGATCTAGTATCAAAAGGTGGTGAGGATGCACTAGTGCAGTACTGGTATGCTATGATCCTTACCAAACTATCCGGAGTAAATAAACAGGAATCAAGTTGTCTGATTGGGCACTTGGTTGAATTTTATCAAAGACAACTAATAATAGTTCCTTCAAAGGAGAAGTACATTAGGAAGATGTTGTATATGTTAAATTCTTTGTTGACACCTTTTGATGTTAAAAATTTAAGATAGTATTTGATAATTTCATGATACTTTAGGTTAAATTGCATTCATAATCATGCCAATTATGAAAAAATCAATTATTATTCATAATTGTATTATGATGATCATATTGTTATGAAACTTTTGGTAGTTATTTACGTGATTGGGTATAGATATTGGTGATATCCTGCTTCCAAATATAATCATCAAAATCTTTTTGGGATTTTACTACTGACCATATGTCGTAGTTTGCATTTATTCTGTCACCGGCGTCATTAAGGATTATCTTACCAGAAATCCCATCATAGTCTGCTGCAGTACCGGTTATTATTTTTTTGAGGGATTCGACATCAATATCGGTTGTCCTATTATCAATAATTTTTTCTAAACTCAGTGCTGTTACCCAATAAGTATCGTATGCAAGTATTGGATAAGTTAAAGAAGAGGATCCATGTAGTTTTTTTTCTATTTCTTCCCCCAAAGTCTCTGCTTTACTATTGTTTAAATTGACTTGAAAAAGTGGATTGGAGAAATTTATCATTTCTGCAAAATAAGCTGCATCGTGATTTCTAATTATCTGTAAATTTTGTGCAGACGCATCACTGCCGTACCATTTTACTTTTTGTAAGATTGGATGTTCATTGGATTGAATTAATATTGGCGTGACTTCATCAAAAGAGACCAAGTAAACGCCTACTTTCTGTGCATCAAATTGATGAGTTGTGTTTTCTAGAATATTGCTCAATTTTTTGAGATATTGATTCCACATTATGAAATTAATTCTATGTAAACTTGAAGAAAATTCTCCCGTATGCGGATGATATTGTACACCTTCCATGACAAGTCCACCTTTTTTTTCAAAATTCTCTTTCACTCCCTTGACTAATTCATTCCCAAAAGTGTCACTGCGCCACATAGGAATTACAACTCGAACCCCATCATTCCACATTTTATTTGAAATAAATTCTGCCTGATTCCTATCATCAGGAACAAATCGAAATAGGTTATCATCTGCTATTGATAATGCAGTCGACGTGCTAGAAGGGCTTATCAAAATAACATTATGTTGATTTGCATAATCTTTTACAGACATTACGGCAGCACTTGTGACCGGACCAATAACGATCTTCACATCAGAATCAATTAATCTTTTTAAGGCATGAACGCTTTCAACTGGATCTGTCTTGGAATCTTCAACCAATAAT
>DASUMD010000250.1:0-2791 GCA_036277875.1 Nitrososphaeraceae archaeon | reverse complement strand
GGTTTTTGCCGCCCTTACATGTTCCTCAAAGGCATGATCATCATCAATAATTCCTATAAAACCTTTACCTGCAACTATCAATTCAAAATCTGGTTCTAGTTTTTTTATACTATTGAGCTCTCCATAATGCCATTCCCCCTTGATGAATTGAACCATACAAACTCTGAGTCCGTGACCTATGGCTCTGAGCCCCACTCCTAGTGAAGCCGTTGTCTTACCTTTTCCGCTTCCTGTGTATACAATCACTATCCCGTCATTTGATGAGCTCTCAATTACCATGCATATTCACCATAATGACATTTTATATCATTTGGCTACTTAGATATTATTCAAATTGTATCATTGGTTGATTTTTAAGTCCATTAATACACAATCTATCCACCCATTCTAAAAAATAATAAATTGCATTTATTATCGTTATAAATATGAAAGGTGTAACCTTTAGGAGAGGGGAAATTAAATTTCTCCGTTCCAATGAAATTTGTAGGATCGCAACATGCAATAACAACCTTCCACATGTAACTCCCGTTTCATATATTTTTGATAAGGGAAAATTCTATTTTGCCACAGACTACAACACCTTGAAATATGCTAATCTGAACAAAAACAATAGAATATCCTTGGTTGTAGACACAACCGAGAATAATAAGAACAAGGCAGTAGTTACTCGAGGTATAACCACATTTATACACAAAGGTAGAAAATTTCAAAATTTGTACGAAATGTTTCATAATAAATTCGACTGGGTGAAGAATGATCCATGGAAAGAAGGAGAAGCGCCATTCATCGAAGTGATTCCCAAAACTAAGGTTAGTTGGGGGTTATGAGATTAGGGTTCAATTCAGTGAGTTGATCTTGATTTACAGGCAAATTGAAAATTGTATTGGAGAAATATGCAAATTCCTAATTCCAATCAAACAGGAGTACTATAAGGGTAATGGAAGTAAGATTGCAATATGTACCCTATCCAGTATCAAATTATTAACTGAAGTATCAAACGATGTTAGTTTGATGAATAATGTTGGTATAGTTGGTAGACTATTGTCGGAAAACAAAGGAATTGATAAAATCATCAATTATTGTATTGCAAACAAGGAACTTGTACATTTAGTAGTATGTGGCAAAGATGGCCATGGCCATAGACCTGGTGATTCAATAATTGCATTATCGGAGAATGGAATCACAAGAGAAGGTAAAATCATCAAATCAAAAAGCCCTTATCCTTATCTAGATTCATCCTACGAAGATGTGGAGACATTTAGAGATCGTGTTACTATTCATAACTTAATCGAGGAGATGGATCTGAATCGCATAAAGTCCTACGTAGACGGAATAGTTCAATAGTTCATCTTTTTCCTTTTCTTGTTTATCCTGTTCTTTTTAGAATAATACTGGACTATGTCGTCAGGTGTCATGTCCAATTCAATCGTTGCCTGAAGTACAAAATGCCAAATATCTATGAGTTCTTCTTTTGCCTCTTCGGAGTCAAATTTGGTGGGATTTTTCCACCATTTCCAATTTGTCAATCTTTGAAGTTCAATAGCTTCGTGTGTAATTGCGGTGCAGAGAAATGAAATTCTCTCTTCAGTCTTCGAAGGGTATCTTGGTGATGATAACATGGAGGCCAGGTCTCTTTGCATCTCAATTAATTTTTCTAGTTTATCCACTTACCAAACATAAAAATTGTTTTATATAGATTTTAACCTACCATGAAGATGGAATGGAGTCGTGCTTCCTATCGATTTAAATAGATATGGAAGTTCTCCATTAGCACCTTTTTATGATATAAAATAAAAAAATATTAATAAATGTTTCTGCCAATGTAAATAAAATGTGATTTTTATGATACTTAATCGTTATTTATGTAATTTTTAGTAAATTAATATAATTATTGAATGTTAAAATATAATTCTTATTAGCTTGATATTTGAGTATTCGGTCAAATTTGTATAAATATCTAGAAAACTACAATAATCCATAACATTTCCCATGATATTTCTATCCATGCTACAGTTAGTATCAACAATCATGGAACCCATCCGGTCTAACTGTAAAGTAAGATTTGGTAGATGCTAGAGGTTTCAACAGCCTAGCAGAGTATCTTGATTCGTCAACCTTCACTGTCTTTAGTTCCAAACCCACATGTGTGAGATTTGATATGGTATTATTCATTAATTCGTTGAATGAAACAATTTTTTTTTGAAAAATGTCCTCTACTGAATCCTTATTTTCTCTTTTTGAAAAGATTGTGTTAGTAATTACAATCGCAATGTCATTATGAAGTGCGTTTATAGCGAGATCGTGTAAATGTTTTCTAAGTCGGATTTGTACCGGAAGGGATTTTTTCTTTTCGTTTAAAAACAAGTAACTAAAATTATCAATAATCACCAGAATAGGATTTAGATTTAAGGCATAATTGACAAGAACCATTTGAACGTTTGTTGACAGTATTCTCATCCTTCTTATTCGATGAAGTATAGAATGTGATTCTTGTTTTTCCTTTATATACGAAAGAATTTTTTCTGGCCTGAAAAATCCTTGTGTATCTCCAAATATTACGGATGAATCTGTATAGAGTCTTGCGGCGTTCACGCATAATGAATAGCAGAAACTGGATCTGGCCTCCCTTGAATCAGAAAAGATATTGGTGATTAGGCCTGTTCTAATTCCACCTCCCAGTATATCATCAATTGATGATGACCCTGTTGTGATTATGCGCATAAAACTAAACTCTATAATTATTTATATACAAAGTAAGAGATCTTGGGAGAAACTTTTTATTGTCGATCTT
>DASUMD010000249.1:0-5547 GCA_036277875.1 Nitrososphaeraceae archaeon | reverse complement strand
TGTTTTTCTGACAGGTAGCGTTGGAAGCTTTGTCTCTGAAAAACTCAAGCTCCAGAAAGATGATGTACAAGTATTAGTCTACAGTGCCATTGCAGGAGGATTTGGTGGCTTCTTTGGCTCGCCAGTCGTTGGAGCAGTAGGTGCAATCGAGTACATGTACATCAAGGAGCTTGATTTAAATCGACACCTCATACCAGGACTCATTGCAGCCGCTGTTGGTTATGGAGTCTATTTTGCAATACTGCATACATCCTATCTAGGCATATACAGCTTTCCCAACTTTGCGTCTCTTCGTTTGGTTGATCTGGTTTGGGCACTGCTAGTAGGTGTCATAGCGGGGGTAATCGGCATCGTGTTCAAAGTCATATTTGGCATTATGAACAAGGCTTTTGGACGGCTTAACAAACGTCCTGTTGGTCGCGCTATCATAGGCGGGGTAATTATCGGCTTAATCGGTTCGTTCCTTCCATTAACACTTTACTCAGGCCAAGATCAGTTGTTACAAATTATTCATAACCCTGCAACATTTGGTATAGGAATACTACTGCTGATGATGCTCGTCAAGATTTTGCTTACAAGCACGTCGTTTGCCTCAGGTTTTGAAGGGGGTCCTGTCTTTCCGTTACTATTTATAGGAGGTACGCTAGGACTGGCACTATCAGAAATTCTAACGTTTATCCCACAGGGCGTAGGAGTGCTTGCAGGGATGGCTGGTGTGGCATGTGCTGCATTTCCTCTTCCATTAACCATAACTCTCTTGCTAGGACTCATGGGAGGACAAACTGATCTTTTGCCAGTGATTGCGATTGGAGCAGTAACAGGTTTTATAGTGTCCAAGGCACTCACTCCATTACTTCCAAAACAGGGCAAACAATCAGCTGAGTAGCAACGATAAATCAACACAGTCATCATAGCCTACGATCTAAGTCAAAAACTATATTTTAGCTTTAATCGTTTCAAATAAAAAGATCGAAGACATTAATTATATAAATCATCTTCATGGTAACAATTTTAAGCAATAGTGTTACCGTAGTAATTATTATAATGCTTTCTTTCATAATGATGAGAGCTGTGATGAAATAATAAATCTCAGAAAGGCCACAAATTCACAACTAATATAGATAAAAAGCAAAAAATAAAAAATTAGATCCAACTAAAAAGATATCTATAGAAATGGATCGTGAAAATCTCACAAGAGAAAAAAGACTGCAACTAGGCAAAGACCTTCGGGAAAAATGTTCGCGCAGTAGACACGCCGAGTGGACGCCTTCCTTGCGATCATGGAATCCAATAAATCTAATAGAGGCTTCAAACAAGGGCAGAATTGAAAGTCTTGTTGCCATACGATATCAGCGAATGTTAGAATCACCTTTCAAATTCTTCCGAGGCGCTGCAATCATCCAAACCAGAGACCTACTAAACTCACCCATATCAGGGATAATAGTTCAAGCGTGTGGTGATTGTCATCTGTTGAACTTCGGGGGTTTTGCCACACCAGAACGGAATTTTGCTTTTGACATAAATGATTTTGATGAGACCTTTCCTGGACCGTGGGAATGGGACATGAAAAGGCTTGTAGTCAGCTTTGCCCTGGCTGCAAGGGAATTGGGCTTTTCTAAAAACATAGAAGATGAGGCAGTTAGATCAGCCACGTACTCCTATCGAATTCGGATGTCTGAATTTGCGGGACAGAGTATTCTTGAGAGATGGTATGCAAAAATATCCATTGAAAACCTTCTTGAGTTTTTCCGCAATGACAAGGACTTTGTGGACCGTTTGCGTAAAGTCGAAACACGGGCAGCATCCAGAACGTCAGAAACACTATTTCCCAAGATCACAAGGGCTGTAAAAGGACACTTAATGATATTAGATGAACCACCAAGTATCTACCATTTCCGCAAAACTAACCAATACCTGGAAAGACTAGGCAGATATTTGGATGATTACAAGGCATCACTGTAGGAGGACAAACAAAAGTTATTTGATCACTATCGCATTGTGGACACTGCAATTAAGGTTGTTGGCATAGGCAGTGTTGGGACACGTTGCCTTGTCAGTTTGTTTCTTGCTGATGGTAAGGATCCACTGTTTCTCCAAACAAAGGAAGCTCGCAGATCAATATTGGACAATCCAGATAAAAAGAGTCGGTTTGAGAATCAGGGCTATCGCGTTGTACATGGACAACGTCTTATGCAAGCTGCAAGCGACATATTTCTTGGTTGGTTCCGCTCTGATTCAGGACATGATTACTATGTTCGTCAACTCCATGATATGAAAGTTTCAGCCCAAATTGAAACCTTCAAGCCTCAGACTCTTCTAAATTACGCAACAATGTGCGGTTGGGCTCTGGCAAGAGCCCATGCAAAGGTGGGAGACGCAGAAATGATAACGGGGTATTTGGGATCAAAAGACAAATTTGATGATGCGTTGGAACAGTATGCTAAGAGCTACGCAGATCAGGTCGAACTTGATTTTAAAGCGTTCAAGGTAGCTGTTCGCTCTGGGCGTCTGCGGGCAAAGACAACCGAATCAGGCCTTAAAGATTTAGAGATTTAAAAACATTATGAGAAAAATAAAAGTCAGGAAGTTTTTCTACGATGATTAGGTTACTGTTTGTTAGTACTGTTCATATCGTCTTTTATTGTCTTTTAGTCATTACATTAGAACGCTCAGAAAATTACATATATTAGACATTTAACCACAACCCATAGTCCACATAGCTCATCAAAGGTTTTAGTTAGAAAATCCATTGAGATATATTGTAATGAATTGAACAAAAGTTCTAGTAGAAAGTAACTAATTTAACTTATAGTAGTTTTTTCGGATAACTAGGTAATATCAATAAGTCTTATTACAAATTCGTAGGTGAATTCCCATACATGGTAAGTTCAAATCCCGGTGACCGCAATATTTATACAAAAAAATTCCAGACTTAGTTGGAGTTCAGACTTGAAGAATAATGAGAATTGATCAAAGATAACACCGCGGATCGTTTTCAAATTGTGAAACGTTTATGAGACTTTTCTAATTAGGTCCAAATTATCAATACGGATTTAGAAATTTCTAATTTGAGAGAGCAAATGTCAATATCCCTCAATTTTGACTAGAGATTGGATAGATAATGCCAAGATTTTTATATTATTAGCTTGATACAAATCTATCTTTTGTCTCAAATTGTTAATCTTCCGAGAAGTATGTATAAAAATAAACATGAATTGTTCGAGCAAGTATTTCAGGCAATATTAAAAAGCGGAGAAGATGGCGTTTTTCAAACTGAAATTTGTAAGGAATTCTCACTCGATAGCAGAGATGGATCAAGGTTAGCGGGTAATCTTGAAAAACAATCACTTATTTCACGCGAAAAGATATTACACAAGGGTAGATGGACATACAAACTAATAGTAAAGAAGTCGGCCATTGCTGAATACAATAGAAAGCCAATACGAATTGAATGTGTTGAAGGAGCTCCATGCTTTAGTTGTGCTTATCAACATTCGTGTTCTTCTGAAGATGAAGCAAGTCCATATAGTCCGGCAAAGTGTGTCTGGTTGGAAGATTGGATTGTAGCCGGTTTTGAAAAGGGCTACATGAAGAATGAAAAATAAATACTCTATTTTTGTTACCTTAGATCGCTGTTGAAAGTAACCGGATAGATTGTGAACGCAGAATCTATTTGGGCCGTTCCGTTAACATTCCATTCTGTAAAGTTTGCCACAAACTTGTCATTATGTATCTTGTCAAATAATTCTGAATTAGAACTTGTCCGGCTCAGAACAAATATTGACTGAAGTGTTGTAGGAGCATTTGGATACAATTGTGGCCTGCCGTTTGGAGGAATATCTTCAAACGAAAGTAGTCCATTACCTAAATGAGTATTATTTGCATTAACAGCATATTCTATTTTAGAAGTTGATAAAGCTTTAACATCCTTGTTGAGGATCTCAAAGGTTACTCTCAAGGGGATGGTATTGTTAATGTTACTCGTGTTTTCGATTGCAATACTTTCAAGACTAACAGTTACATCTCGTAATTCACTACCACCTCTTAGCAGGTCAGGAATAGCAGGAAATAATACGATAAAAGCCACGATAGCACCAATTGCGCCAATAAGAATAGCTCTTCTGGCCCCAATAAACATAATCAGCATTATTTAGTCGTAAATATAATCTTAGTCCAGATACCTAATTGATGGAGGAGTGAGAATCTAATATCCTGGCCAATTGATAACAAATAGACTAAAATAATCTTTTGATTATAGGAATCCTGAAGATAATGGGGAAAAAGATTATTGTGTCTGCTACCATTCTTGCAGTGATATCAATTATTATTTATTCTACATTTCTAAATTCCACTTTTCTAACTGACAATATTTCAAAATTGGGGTTGCTCAATATGAAATTCACAGAGGCCAGTATTTTCAACCAGGACGCACTCAAAGAGGCAATCCCCCCCGAATTATCAATCAAGGATCTCAGAGCAGAAATTATGGATGATAATACCGGAAACTTTTCAATTATCTTTAATGTCTATAATCCAAATAACGGTACGGTCATATTTGAATCGATTTCATACAACGTGTACTCTAATTCTACACGAATTGTCTCAGGGGACATAGGCAATAGACCCGAAGGGTTTGTAGACTCTCAAGATAGTATTTTTCCAGTTATTGGAAACGGCACCCTTATTCTAAAGGATAAGAAAATAATCGAAACGGGCAACAATTTAAACCTCTCCCAAATTTTAAGAAATAATGAACTCTCAGGATTCTTGGTGAATGGTAGTTATTTCTTTAAACAAACAGGTAGCTTCCAGTCAACAGGAGGCGAACAATCATTCAGTATAAACTACACTCAGCCATGATACGCGAGAGTTGTTTAGAAAAAATTAAATGTTAATGATATAAATCAATGACGATATGTCAGAAGTATTCTCGATGTATGTCATTACGACAGGAGTTTTTGTAATATTCACTGGAATTTTATTCGGTGTTAGAACAAAAAGGATTAATCAAGTGACTAGGAGATCAAGGGAAGAAAAACAGGTCTCTTGACACTATTTTTTCTTTCCAATTCCCAAGATGTCCACCAAATGTTCTGATTCTTTTTGCTGAAAACATCTTTGAAAATACTTGCATGAAAAGCATAACTCGCTTGGCTCTACAACAGGTGTCTTTTTTTCCTTAAGCAAGAGGGACAAGATTCGCGCTCTTCTTACAACTTGCTCAAACATTCTCTTACTTTCGGAAACACTGAATTCAACAAATTTGCCTTCAGGAGTAAAGTAAACAATGAAACCGCCTTGGATATCGAAAATAAACATTGATGCATTAGTATAGAGAAGGTCATTTGGATGTGGGTATTCGGGTAGTTTAGAAACTGGTACGAAATTAATTATCATTTCATTATCTATCATTAAATCGACAGTAGCATAAATTGTAATATCATCAACCTTATACTCTCTTGTTGTTCCATTTAACAACTTTGTAAGTGAACCTTTGGATATATTGCTCAAGGCATTTGAATATTCATCTACAAAAGGGTCCATCCT
>DASUMD010000248.1:0-3221 GCA_036277875.1 Nitrososphaeraceae archaeon | reverse complement strand
ATTAACAAAGGTGCTTATGCACTCATAATCTCAGATTTAAGAATGCCAGGGATCAATGGCACAGATTTAGTTCACAAAATAAAAAAGGAGAATCCCTTAGTAAGAACGTTACTTATGACCGCATTTGAAGTGGATGATAACGTATTCGAGGAATATGTAAAGAATAATATAATAGATGGTTTTCTTCAAAAACCTGTAAAGTTGAGAGATCTGCGTTCAGAGGTCCTTAAACAACTGAATATTTACAAAAGTATAAAATAGATCTCACTCTCATTTAGCGGAATATATGTATCGACAAGTTTACTTGTCTAATTTAACTTGCAAATTCCTATTCAAAACTCTCTTCCGGATAGTTCTTTAATGAAAAATCTAATAAACGATCATTTTGTCAAATAATGTTAATTAATTATAATGAATGATTTTATCCGGCACTCTAGAATAGAAATCATTCTTTTATGCAGAGCAACTATGAATCATACTCCGTTAATCGTATCTTATTATATTATAAATATCGTTTCCTTGATATTGAAACATGATAATGTGTATTGAAACGAAATTGTCTACTGTAAATTGGAGAAATTTGTAGTTTCCATCTTGTCTCCTAATCTTGTAATTTATGCAATAGTTTCAATGATGGATTTCAAATGTGAAATTTTAAAGAAAATTAATTAAGTATACCCTTGGCACTATCATTATGAAAGCTCGACCTAATGATCTTTTAATGATCACTTTCTTGACCGCTGGATTACTCTTACTTCTTCCTATAGGAATTAAACAAACTATGGGCCAGGATGACGACAATAATGATATTGCAACTACAAATGCGAATTCACTCACAGGCAATAACACAATTATTCTTAACCCATCTGAAGTAAATGGGACATATAGATGGGTTAACAATTCCGGTGGGATTAATCCGACTTTAGATATTACAATGGGTAATGAATATCGAATCAAGATAAATAATCCCACTGATGAAGAACATGAATTGATTATAGAAAATACGGAAAATTCAAAAGTAGCATCTAGTGAGGAAATTGAGCCTGGAAAGAATACTGAGTTTAAGTTTAAGACAGAAGAAACAGGTGAATTAAATTACTATTGTGAATATCATCCTGAGACAATGAAAGGGATTATTAAAATAATTGAGCCTATGTAAGAAATAGTACAATCTAATATTCAGATTATTACAAATTCATATATTGCCATGCGTTCCGCTTAAGGTATGGCTAACTTCCACACATCAAAAAAAATTAACGCTCCTGTTTCGGAAGTTTGGAAAGTCTTATCAGATATCGATAGAGAACCTGAATTCTGGCATGGAACTAAATCGATTAAAAACATTAGCAAATCTGGAAATATAGTGGAACGAGAAGTTGTTATTGCTTTCAAGAATTCAGTATGTAAAGAAAAAGTTACAATAGTGCCAATGAAGTCTATTACGACAGATATTACGGAAGGGCCGCTAAAGGGTAAAAAAGTAATTGTAATCAACCCGGACGGGGACAGGACGAGTGTTGTTGACGTAGAGTGGGATATTCGACTGTCTGGTTTCATGGGTATTTTTTCAAAGATGGTTAAGAAGCATATTCTCGCGGGTACTAACGATGCGTTGAATAGAATCTCAAAGGAAGTGGAAAAATAAGCACCTCAATGTTCAGGAAAATTGCTCTGAAGGACTCTAAATACAGATTGAATTCTTTTCCTCTTAGCTAGATTTTTTAGAATATTGATAGGATCTCTTGTCTTACTTTAGTGACTTTAGCAAAGAATCAACTTTTAAAGTATTGACAATATCAATTTTTTTTGCCCATGCCCTCCTTGCTTGACCTATTCCAAATAAAAGGTAAGCAAAATGGACAGGATGATGTGCATCAGAATTTATTGCCAGTTTAACCCCATTTTCAATCGCCATGCGGATATGTTCATCCCTCAAATCTAACCTATTATAATTGGAATTGATTTCTAAAACAGTTCTAGTTTCGCATGCAGCTTCAATTATTTTTTCTATGTCAATCGCATAGCCTTCTCTTTTGTTTATTAATCTGCCTGTAGGGTGAAACAGTATGTCTACACTTGGGTTTTTTGCTGCCTTGATGAGTCTCTCTGTTTGAATCTCCTTGGACAATGAAAAATTTGAATGTATTGAAGCTCCTACTATATCTAGTTTGTCAAGAATGTTGTTAGATATGTCAAGGGTACCATCTTTAAGTATGTTAACTTCAGCAGAACTCAAAATCCTGAAATTAGTATTACTATCACCTATTGAGTTTTCATTCACAGTATCATTTAATTGTTCAATGTTATTGATTTGATCTAATAGTTGGAGCTCATCCAAACCATTTGCTAAACGAAGGCTTTTTGTATGATCAGTAATGGCAATATACTCTAATCCAAATTTTTTTCTTGCGTGTACAGCCATATCATATATTGACATTGTACCATCTGTAATTTCACTATGCGTGTGAAGATCTCCCTTTAGATCACTGTAGTCTACTAGTTCTAATCGCGCGTCTCTGTGTTTAGAAAAGTACTCAATCTCACCACAATTTTCTCTAATCTCAGGTGGAATATATTGAAGTTGGAGAGCTTCATAAATTTCTTGCTCGTTGTTTCCCGCAATTTTTTTCCCTTCTTTGTTATACAGACCCCATTCATTAAGATGAAGATCCATTGAAATTGCTAAATTGCGTAATGAAATATTATGATCCTTGTTTCCAGTAAAATATTGAGAAGCGGATCCGAAACTTTCTTCAGGAACCACGAGCAAATCAACACCTATTCCATTTCTAAGTTTTACAAATGCTTTTGCTCTTCCCTTGCCTTTGGTTTCTACAACCTCAGGCATGTTGACAAAAAAGTCAATCACTTTTTCCGGTTCTTCTGTAGAGACTAAAATATCGATATCCCCTATAGTTTCTCTCATCCTTCTGAAAGAACCTACTACAACACATCGAATTACAGTATCTTGTCTTGTTAATCTGATCTCTATTTTTTTTATCAGTGGATATACATCTCCCAACAAGTATCTACGTTTATTTTGTTTTGACAGCCGAACTGTTTTGAGTATGTTTTCCTCCTTAGTCTTTGAAAAACCCTTTAACTTTGAAATTTTTCCTTCCGATGCTGCTTTCTCTAACTCAGAAATGCTGGTGATCTTTAATTTCTCGTAAAGTATCTTCATCGTCCTGGGACCAACTCCCCTCAATTTGGAAAATTCA
>DASUMD010000247.1:0-5585 GCA_036277875.1 Nitrososphaeraceae archaeon | reverse complement strand
AAATATGTTACCTATACATGCTTGATAGAAGTTGATAAACCCGAAGTACAAGAAGTAGCCTTGGATTCGAGTAATATTAGTACCATGAGTACTGATGATAATAATATTATGAGTACAGATATGCTAAATAGTAATAATAATGATGATAATTCATATCAAAGTTTTGAATCAAACGATCCTGATTCATCTGGTTTTGGACAAGTATCTCCAACAGAGGAACATGTGGTAAATCAGTATGATAATTTGGTGAATTCAACAAATGGACAACATCATGAAGAATTAAATTTCCCTAATAGTGAACAACAGTCGACAAAGACTTGTGAATATAATGAAATCCCCATAATGGATGTTCAAACTGATACCAACAATGTTAACAACACCAACGGGAATTCTACCGAATCACATAAACCAAGATGGACCGCATTGGATCTAGGCCAAGAACAATATATATGTGGTCTTAAAGTAAGTTTTGTAAACGTAGATAATGAGATTAAATTCTTCACACTTGAATTCTCAAATGACGGCAAAAAATACACCGCAGCTGAATATTACTCATCAACTGGGACCAACTCACCTTCAGAAATTTATGACCTAAAAGAAGGTCCAATCAAAGCGCGATTTATCAAAATAACTGAATTGGATATGACTGAATCCATTGCATGGATATCAGATCTTATAGTTTTGGGAAACGCTCAACTATGAAAAGCCCGTTGAATAAGTAAAAATCTAGTTAACCAATACTTATTGAACGATCCTTATCCTGAATTCCGTATAGAATTTATTTTCTCAAATAGATAGTAAAAACGTTGGAATACCCAATTATTGTTGAAAAAGACGGTATAAAGATCAAACCTGAGAATATGATCGTTGATAAAATGTATTACTGTATTTATGATAACAAAGTCTATATTTTTTATAAGGATGAAGAAAATCTCACACATTGTTATGAAGTAGATGATCCGCAAGTTGTTCAAGAAATAATCGACAATCCAAATAATTTGGAGGATATACTTCTAAAACATTCTAAAGAGTGAGATTTCAACAACTAATATGGCGACTATACAAACTATATAATTCATTTAATTATTAGTTCTGAGTAGAACGATACGTCTACTTTTATGTAGTTTTATATCGCAAAAGTGGCAGTTACTCAAATAAGGGAATATATTGATGCCATAAAAGCAGCAATTACGAAAATTAAGTAACCGAATCCAACTGCCATTATTATTATTGATGTTTTCTTAAGTTGCTCTGTGTACTTATTCGTGAGGTTTGTCAAGATCGCTAAGACTGCGGATGCAGTAAATGGTGCTATTATAGCCAGTGTGATCATCAACCTAGTAATACTCGCGTTTTTTTGAGCATTAATAGATGAATCGAATCCTATTGAAAGTGTAAGAAGTATCATAACTCCTATAATCACAGTTGCATCCACTTGAATAATGTCTTTATCCTCCAGAGTCAATATGAAAACAATGAATGTTTATCGATCATATTTAAAACATTCCATATGTATAAGATCGACTTGGGTTCCATTTTACTTGGTCAAACATTAAAAATCTGAAAATGAATTCGAATATTATGAATATTTATGATTGATCTTGCGATTCTAAAAGATAAAACACTGGTGGGTCGAGTTTTTCATGGCCAAGTATTCCACCAGAGAACGTGTTAGGCGTACTAAATTACGATCTACATATTATAAAACTGGTGGGATGAATCGTAGATAGCAAGCCAGTTTCCCACCAGTAAAATGGTTGCGACTTTACGCTACAATTCAATGACATATTAAATTATAAAAAAGTTAAAACATCGGTGGGTGAAATCGAAGTATGAAAAAAAATCCCACCGACGCATCTGGAGTTGATGTCTTACGTTGAGCAACATAATATAAAATGGTTTAATGTCTACTGGTAGGACTATGTGTCAAATTCTGCAAGTCCTACCAGTCCAAACCATTCACATTCTCATTGAAGTCATTAAAATATAAAATAGTTTGAGCACCGGTGAGACTAGGACTCGCTATGCAGAGTGCCTCACCGGTTGATGGCATCGAAGTTGAAACCTGAACTACAATTGGGCAATTAAGTATAAGAAGCTGACTTACCTGAGTTTACTTAGCGCATTATATCAAAAATTTATTTTTTTTATAGGCTTTATATACACTTTAATTAGGATTTTGTGATATGCACTTATAGCATGACTTCTAGGGCTGAAACAAGGAGAGCTAGTAATGAAATTTTGATAGGCAAGAAGCCTTTGATGACCTATGTGACAGCAACCCTAGTTCAATTAGCAAATGAACCAACTGTTCTTGTAAAGGCCAGAGGGAAAAGTATTACACGCGCTGTAGACGTAGCACAAATTATTGTAAAACGCATGGATAATATGGGATACAAAATTGGTCATGTGAAAATAGGTTCACAATTGATTCAATCTGAAGATGGCAAGGAACGAAATGTTTCAACCATAGAAGTTCAAATATCTAGATAAAAATTTAGATTTTAGATTATATTTTAGTTAGTTTAGCTAAGAAATAAACCGCGAACAATAAGACCTCAGAGGAATCAAGGATCTCTTAAAACTACAACAACTTGGATTTGGATACTGATCTAGGTACTGATCTGGGTACTGATTTTGAATATATACATATTAGAAAAATTCCACACTCATTTAATTAAGTGTATATTAATCAATCTTCTAATTCAATAAATGGTAACAGAATATTCTTTTCCAAAAATCTTATCAATTAGTTTACTTATGTGTCTAATGTCTACAAAAAAACTAATTTCTGTCATGTCGATAGGATTTGAATATACTAATTCTGCAACAAAACATCCAGATGGTCTCTTATTTATGAATAGCTTCCTATTCTTAGTCTTGGTTGACTCTATCCGCACACCTTCATCAATATCGAGATTTGACAATTCATGTGATAATTTCTTTGAAAGCGATAACATAGTGGACAAACTGATTCTATACTAAATATCTTTGAATTTTAACCTTGGCTTTATAAATGGGCAGACTCACTCGCATATTGTTTTCAAAACATTTCTTAAAACGAGGAAATAATCATCCAATTATCGATAAAATTGTAATATGAACGAATATTAGAAAATATTTATTAATCTATCTTGGAGCAAGACATAGTTTCTATCAAATACTAATCCGACATATTTTATTCTCCCTTTCTGAAATACTACCGCAATTTGGGAAATAATCCTTATGTTTCTGTAAGGAAATCTATCTTCCTTTTGCGCAATTGAGATTTCATCAGGATGAATAAATAAAGGCATGTTAGTTACCTTTAGATTTTTTTCCTCTCGCATATGATTTAACATTTTCATAATAAGTTCCAAATCATGATCCAAATTAGGTAATTCAATATTTTCTTTAAACGTGACTTTTTCAACAGTATCATTCTCAGATGTACTTATCCACGCAATTCTATAGATAGTGGGGAGTCTGGTCCACCTATCATTGAATTCTGAAATTTCAGAAAGAAAATTTTGGACTTCTGAAACGGTTGTTTTTAAATTTGATTCAATTTGTTTTCGTTGACTTGAAATTATTTTGGTAATTTGCTCTTTTACATCTTCAATATTTCTTATCTGTGGCTTTTTAGGGAACAACAAAAAATAAGATGGCCTCTTCAAAATTGCCTGTTCATTATTCGTTGCCTCTTGCCGCCAATTAAGCAAATTTCAAACCACTTGGGCTTGTATAGCCTTTAAGGTCCTCACCCATTACTACATCTTGTTCCGGTGGAACATAATCTATAACACCATGTCTTTCCGTTCCAGGATGTTTCTTCTGTGTTGCCAGAGCTACTATGATAAATGCCACAAACGATACGACTGGTGGTATCATTGTATCAAGGCCAGCAAGTTCTATGGGGATAACAAAGAATAATAATAATCTAAGGCCAGATCCCAAAACTAAAGAGGTGATTGCAGCTGGCAAATTTGCTTTTTTCCAAAACAAACCCAAAGTAAGAGGAGCCCACGCGCCAGCAAACACTATATCAAAGGCCAAAATGAGATAAACACCAGGTTGAGGCAATAAATAGCCTAGAATAAATGCGGCAACCATCATCGGAATGGTAAATATCCTTGTCGTTCTCAATAGTTTTCTATCGTCCATGCCTGGTTTCTTGAACCATTTTTTCAATATGTCTCGTTGTATAATGTTCCTTGACATAACACTAGATATTGCAAGCAATCCTCCATTTGCCGTTGACATAGAAGCTCCCAAAACTCCCATCAATAGAGCAATTCCTATTGCAAATGGCACGTGATTTATAGCCAATTCAGGATATGCTGTAAATGGATCAGCCAAATTCGGAAGGAAATATAGTGCTACTATACCCATCATAGTTGTGGGAATGACTGTAAATAATGTCAATCCTCCTCCCATGAATGCACCTCTTCGTGCTGTCTTGCCATCTTTTGCTGCAAAAACTCTTTCCATAAAATCAAGCGCTACAATGTCGCCCAACGCCAAAGCCATAATTCCTGCCCAATTAATGAGCGCCCCATTTCCAATATCAGTTAGCCCCGAGAGATCAATATACTCAGGTGGTGCATTACCCAGGATAGTACCAAAATCGACTCCTGCAAATCCTAAAGCAAAAAATAGAAAAGCAGCCCAAAATGCACCTATTGCTAGATATATTTGGAATATATCTGTGTACGCTGAAGAAAAGAGACCACCTGCAAATGTGTAGACTAGCACAACTAGTGCCGCTATAAGCATTGCCCAAAAGAAATCAATATGTAATACGGCAGTAAGAATATATCCGCTGGCAGCAAAGTTACCAGCTACAAGAACTATAAAACTAATCATCATAAGTACTCCCGAGATACCTTCTGCTCCTGCTCCAAACCTTCTGTAATAAAAGTCAGGAAGAGTAAGCATTGACATCTTGTTCAATTTTTTACCATAAAATGCTCCTGTGAGGATAAGGCATATCCCAAGTCCAATAGGGATAGCAGCTCCAGCCCAAATGCCAAATTGATACACTAGAGAAACATTGCCAAGAGAAGAGTTAACATCTACCGCTTGGGCAGCTAGCATTGTACCCACAAAAAAAAGCGGGAGACTCTTGCCAGCAATCATGAATCTTCTACTACTTTTCTTTACTAGCCTTGAAGTTAATGTTCCAACAACCAAAGACGCAGCTAAAAATGCAATAACACCGACTCCATACCAGTCAAGTGATACCATCCACACTTGTTATTTTACAATATATATAAGGATTTAACAGAAAGTAGAGAAATAGCTAAGAAATTTACAATTATTAAAAAATTTGCAATAATTATTTCTAAACCTGATAACACGAATAAATATGTAGTTTTATTTGGTGAAATTCAGCTTGGGTTCAGAAATATTTAAAAAATATAGCACCTTACAAGAATGGACTAAGTATGGGTATGGAATTTTATGGTAATTCTTACAAAGGTAACGATGAGCCAATTTTTGTGGGTATTCCAACGTTTCTGAAGCTGCCTTGGATAAGAAGTCACGAAGAGCTAAAAAGCGTTAGACCGGATGTAGCCATTATTGGAGAACCTTTTGACTTTGGT
>DASUMD010000246.1:0-4299 GCA_036277875.1 Nitrososphaeraceae archaeon | reverse complement strand
GTACTGTTGGCGGTATCCCAGTAAGATTTGAAGATGCTCTCCATAATTTTGATAAGACTGATATCATCTTTGTTTCTACAACAGCACCGTACTATCTTATTACCTATGATCGAATTTTCAAGTGTAGAAAGAAAAATGAGTGAATGATGATATTTGATCTTTCTAATCCAAGAACTGTGGATGACAAGATTGCAACAATATCTGGAATAAAATTAGTCAATATAGATCAAATTGCAGAAATAGTTGATAGAAATTTGAAGCGTAGATATGAAGAGATCAGAATGGCAGAAAAAATGATTCAGAGTGGAATGCAATCGATGGATCTACTTTTTAGAAAGATTAAGGCAGAACCATTTGTAGTATCAATATTCAAGATAGTAGACGAAGTAAGAAATAGAGAATTATCGAAAGCAGCTAGGATGCTTGGCATTAAGAAAGGAATGAAGGAATTTGAAATCATGGAGCAATTGTCTTTTTCAATAGTTGAAGGTATACTATCTACACCTATGAATAATTTCAGAAAAGAATTTGGAAATACAGAAAAAAATGAAGAAGTTTTGAATATAGTATCAAGGATTTTTAATTATGAACCAAAATGAGGATTTTGAATTCAATGGATTTCCAAAAGTACGGCTTAGACGATTAAGACGAACACCTGCAATAAGGGATTTACTGCAAGAAACTAGATTATCAGTCAAGGATCTTGTCTATCCTGTTTTTATTCAAGAAGGAATTAATGAACCAAAAGAAATAGAGTTGATGCCCGGAATATTTAGGATCCCGATAAAAAATCTAGTCAAAAATATCCAAGAGTTGTGTGATTTGGGGGTAAAGACATTTTTGGTTTTTGGAATTCCAAAATTAAAAAACGACAGAGCAACAGGTGCATATCGTAAAGATGGCATAGTTCAGGAATCGGTGAAAACATTAAAGAAAAATTTTGGTGAAAAAATTGTAACAATAACTGATGTATGCCTGTGTCAATATACTTCTCATGGTCACTGCGGGATTATAAGAAATAAAGTTGCAGACAATGATGAAAGTTTGAAAATTCTGGACCGGATTGCTCTAAGTCATGCCGAAGCAGGGGCTGATTTTGTTGCCCCTTCTGCAATGATGGATGGTCAAGTAAAGAGTATCAGAAAAGCATTGGATAACAGTAGTTTCAACAATGTTGGCATAATTGGATATTCGGCTAAATTATCTTCAAATCTATATACCCCATTTAGAGATGCATCACACTCTACCCCTGAATTTGGTGACAGGAAATCATACCAAATGCCATTTCACAATACTAACGAAGCACTGCAGGAAATAACGATGGATATTGAAGAAGGAGCAGATATCATAATGATAAAACCGGCTTTGCCTTATCTTGATCTAATTTACAAAACAAGACAAACTACATTATTACCAGTATGTGCCTACAGTGTCTCAGGGGAGTATTCTATTGTTAAAGCTGCAGCACTCGAGGGGTGGGTCAATGAAGATGAAATAGTTATGGAGTTCGCAACTTCTATAAAAAGAGCAGGAGCCGACATCATAATATCATACCACACAAAGAAAATTGCAGAAATATTAAACAGCTCCTAAAGATACAATTATAACAGTTACAAAATTATGATATCAATGTTTGTCTGCTTCTCTATTTGATAGAGCAAAAGAAATAATCCCCGGTGGTGTTAATAGTCCGGTTCGTTTCTATGAACCGTATCCTTTTTTCGCCTCATATGGAAGAGGTTCAAAAATTATTACACATGAACATGATACTCTAATTGATTATTGCCTTGGGTATGGCGCAATCATTCTAGGACATGCATATTTCGATATCATAAATGCTGTAAAAACACAATTGGACAAGGGCAATATTTTTTGTGTTCCCACAGAAAATGAGGTCAAACTTGCTGAATTAATTATTGAAATGATTCCCAATATGGAAATGGTAAGACTAATGAACACTGGATCAGAATCAACAATGCACTCTATAAGACTGGCAAGAGCTTTTACAAAGAAAAAAAAGGTTGTTAAATTTGATGGATGTTATCATGGTGCTTACGATTACGTTCTAGTTAGTCCCGGCTCAAGTGCTTCAACCGCTTCATTTGACGGCAATTTAGAAGAGTCAATGAGACAAACATTGCTATTACCATACAACGACATAAGCGCACTAGAAAATTTGGTTAAACTGAACAATGATATCGCATGTATAATAGTTGAGCCAGTTTTGGCCAATATGGGTTTGATAATTCCAGAGGAAGATTATCTTAGCAAACTAAGGAGAATATGTGAAAGGGAAGATATAGTTTTAATTTTTGATGAAGTTGTCACTGGATTTAGACTCTCGCTCGGTGGTGCCTCAGAATATTTTGGGGTGGTACCAGACATTATGACACTTGCAAAATCAATTGGGAATGGGTTTCCACTTTCAGCCTTAGTGGGAAAAAAGAAGATAATGGCATTGTTATCACCAAAGGGAACAGTATTTCAAGGAAGTACTTATGCTGGAAATCCAATTTCTGTTACTGCAGGAATTGCAACATTAGAAAAATTGAAAGATGTAAAAAATGATTTATATCCAAAGCTTTCACGTTTTTCTGATAGACTAACAAATGGAATAAGGGATCATTTAAAAGATCTAAAATTTGAAGCAAGTACTAATAATATCTCGTCTATGTTCCAACTTTTCTTTACTGATGAAAAAATAAAGAATGCCTCTAATATTAGAAAATCAAATGACTTGCTTTATAAGAAATTATTCCATGAACTACTAAAATCCGGGATATTCATTCCTCCATCACAATTTGAGACTTGTTTTATTTCCTACTCGCATGATGATGAAGATATTGACAAGACCGTTGAATCATTTGCAAAAGCATTGAAAAAAGTGAAAGAAATTGAATAGTTTCAGGGTTGCTACTCGTGGAAGCAAGCTTGCGCTAATACAAACTGAGATATTGGCGAACAGTTTGCGGAAACTATTTCCCACAGTCAAATGTGAACTTGTTAAAATAAAATCGAGCGGAGATATCAATAAGAACAAAGTACTTTTTTCGGTCAACGAAAAGGGAGTCTTTGAAAAGGAAGTCGATAAAGCAGTACTAGAAGAGAAGGCCGATTTTGCAGTCCACAGTATTAAAGACATACCAACGGATATTGATGATGAATTAGTTATTGCGTCAATATTGAAACGAGAAAAGCCAAATGATGTCTTGATTGGAAAATCAAAATCAACTCTAGAAATATTAGAACCAAATTCTCATGTGGGTACAAGTAGTTTAAGAAGAGCAGTTCAAATAAAAAGGAAGAATCCAAAAGTAAAAGTGATTCCAATAAGGGGTAATGTTGAAAGTCGCGTAAGAAAATGCATCGATGGACCGTTTGATGCCCTTGTTCTAGCAGAAGCTGGGCTAAAAAGGCTTCATATGAGTAACTTAATAGTGCAGAGGTTTAACTATTTAGATTTTGTTCCTGCTCCTGGACAAGGAGCAATTGGAATTGTATGCAGAAAGGATAACAAGAAGACAGTCAACATATTACAAAAGATTGAGGACAAACCAACAAGATATGCTGTCAATGCTGAACGATCTTTGATACACCATTTGAACGCAGGTTGCAGATTTCCCGTAGGTGCCATAGCATTACCTAATTTAAGAACAAATAGAATCGTAATGCATGCATCTGTTTTTTCTGCAGATGGTTCACAATCATTGAATGTAAAAAAATCAGACGTGATAACAAACGCATCGCAGGTTGGAACGGATCTGGCAAATGATTTACTATCAAAGGGAGCAGCAGATTTTGCACATGAATGGAGAGAGGCACTGGAAAAGTGGAACAGTCAAAAGTAGGACCAAGAGGCAAAGTGTATATTTGTGGAGCAGGTCCGGGTGACCGAGATTTATTAACGATAAAAGCTGCCAAATTACTGTCAGAATGTGATGTTATACTTTACGACAGATTAGTAAACAAAGGAATTCTTAACATGACTTCTTCCTATTCAAAGAAAGTATATGTTGGCAGGGAGTCCGGAGATCCAACTACAAATCAAATGATTACAAATGAACTTATGCTAAAGTATGCCAATGATGGTAAGAAAATTCTTAGATTGAAGGGAGGTGATCCATTTATTTTTGGACGTGGCGGCGAAGAAGCTGAATTTCTATCATCCAAAAATATAAAATATGAAATAGTGCCTGGTGTATCTTCTTTAAATGGTGCCGCAGTATATGCGGGCATTCCATTAACACATAGGGACTACTCATCTTCTGTCATCATACTAACAGGTCACGAATCAATTGA
>DASUMD010000245.1:0-5278 GCA_036277875.1 Nitrososphaeraceae archaeon | reverse complement strand
CAAACATGATGCATTATTGATTACTACCAAGATTTATGTCCATATTCAAATGCAAATAGGTTTCAAAAATCTCCAATAGAGCTTGTTTTGTGTCATAAGCTCATGGTGATTTTTTGATAATCTAAATTTCAAGTTACCAATCAATAGTATCTAATTATGAGCATTTCATTGGATTGTACCTAAGTTGCCAAAAAATGAATCTAAAATATGCCATCTACGGATTTATTCAGATCCCATTAACTTATTGCAATTTAATTCCAAGTTTCAATTTGGGAATTCAATGGATGTGCTTTCTAGCTCCAGTATTGGAATATAAATAGAGTGTGTATCATTTCCTATCTTTTCAACAAAATTGTATTCTCCAGTTAATTGTCTTAATTCTATGAATTTCGTGCTTGGTTTTTCCTTTTCGACTATATAATGAACCAATGCACCTCCTAGGGCGCCTGTTTCGATAAACAGAATTTCTTCTTGCCTAACCGTTATGTGATAAAGCATGGGAGTTAATCCTAATGCAGACTGAGAAGAGAACAATATTACTTTCAACATGTCGGTCAAGTTCTTGTATTTCAGAAATGTTATTGAGGATTCATCCTTTTTCATATCAATGATAAAAAAGATACTTGAATTTCATTGTATCGTTTTGGATTGCAATGATTACGAAATTGTTTTGAGAAAAGATTGCAATCAAAAACAAAATGAAACTAATTCAAGGTTAAGGATTACAGATTCTCATTGACATATTATTGCAAAAGTCGTGATATCGAGAGAAAAGTGGCAGTGATTACAATGCCTATTAGAAGACAGTATTTGAACGGGACGACTATGATTCAAATATAGGATTGTTAGTACTAACATGATATTAAGAAAATGACTGAAAAGAAATTATTATTATTAATCTCATTTTTTATATTTAGCGCACTCATAAGCTACTATGCTTTCATGTCTTATACTCAGTTTGTGTCAGCACAAATATCAACACTTGAAAACTCTACTGCTCAGGATCCACTATCTATGCCAGATCTTTTTACAAAGGTTGAAAAATCAGTAGTACAAGTAACTGAGGTTGATAATTCTAATGAGCAGCTCGGATCGCGACTGGGTTCGGGATTTGTCTACGATAATAATGGTCATGTAATTACAAATTATCACGTTGTAGCCCCAGCTTCGAACAATAATAACGGCGAGTTGCAAGTTACTTTCCTGGACGGTAATGTTTATTCCGCTGATCTTGTAGGATTTGATCAATTTGCAGATTTGGCTGTCATTAAGGTAAAAAATATTACCTCCGATAAGTTAACACCGCTGCCCCTAGCCAATTCATCTGCCTTAAGAATAGGTGAAACAGTTGTTGCAATTGGAAATCCCTTTGGATTGTCGGGTTCAATGACCGAAGGAATAGTAAGTGGCTTGGGTAGGCTATTGCCATCAAATGAAAATGGAGAGAATTTTGCTGGAACAACGTCATCATTCTCTATTCCTAATATTATACAAACTGATGCTGCTATTAATCCAGGGAATTCGGGAGGGCCTCTCATTGATACGCAAGGTAGAGTAATTGGAATTAATACAGCAATATTTTCTAATACCGGTGTGTATTCAGGAGTTGGATTTGCAATCCCTTCTAACACGATTAGCAAAGTTGCAACTTCACTTATCCAAACTGGTTCATATCGTCATCCATATATTGGAATAGTTGGAGTAAGTCTAGCTCCTGATTTATCCAAGCAATTAGGATTGACTCAGACTAAGGGGTTTCTAGTAACTAGTATCACTGAAGGAAGCCCCGCTGAAAAAGCTGATTTAGAGGCAGGATCTACTACAAAAACGTTTAATGGGAGAGAAATTAATACTGGAGGAGATATTATATTAAAGATCGATAACAGAGAGGTTACAAAGATTGACGATATACTGGCGTATCTTGAAAGCCAGAAACAGGTGGGAGATCAGGTACATCTTACCATTCTCAGAGATAATGCAATTAAGGAATTGGATTTGGTGTTGGCAGAAAGACCCAGTCCTGATAAAATTGATTCATCATTAAATGATTTTCCAAACAGACTTCCACCCCAGAATGGAGATAGTAATTATCCGGAGGAACTATATGATGAGTGCGTCAATGTTGCGGGAAAAAGCTTTTGCGACTTTCTATTCAAAAGATAATGTTACCAATCAAGGATTATATAGCAATGTATTTGCTCTACAGATTATCGATTCCCTGAAACTTAATAAGATCATCTTGCGTCATCCGAGTTTTTCTGATTTTACATACCATTTTCCCGAACGCATTCCCAATACTATAGCTCCAATATAGTTACCTTTTTTGTACACCTTACCAAATTCTTTTCCAATACCAAAAAATGAAAGTAACAGATTATCTTTTTGATGGTAACCTGATTCTATAACCTTCATACTTAATTTGCTACTTGACTTGATAATTATCTTGCGTGCATCTGACCAGTTACCACTCCATGATATGATTTCAAAATCTCCGAAGTTCTTCGATGAGATCTGGTAACCTTCCAATTGTGCCTTAAAATCCATTTTTTTCTCCTTGGAATAGGAATTCATCCATTCTATGGCCCTATGGCCCATTCCACCTTCGACTCCAAAATTGTCGGTTCCAGCCAATTATGTAATTGTTTGAGATTAATAATTTTAAACTTTGCAAAAATATCATTAATTCAAACTGAAAAAGGATATTGATTGGGAATAAAAATATGTTCTTCAGATTATCAATAAAGTGAAAACATGTACAAATATGAGTCTGTATATAGGACTAAGAAATCGATAGAAACACGGCATCAAAAACGAATGATTTAAGTAAACTACAGTGCATAAATTCAATATGTCCAGTGAAGTAAATATTCGTGAAAGTCCCAATCATTTCATAGTTCTCGATGCAATATCAAGAGGAATGAATAATATCGACAAGATATCAAAGGTGTCAAAGTTACCCAAAACTGAAGTTGAATTAATAGTAAATGACCTTGTTTTTCAGAGATTGATAACAACTAATGAAAAGAGAGGGTTCTTTGGTAGGAAAAAAATTGAATTAAAAATAACTGACACAGGTATGAATCTTCTTGGAAATAAGAAGAAGGAATTACAGGACAAGGTCCAGGAAATGCAACAATACTACGATAACGGAAACAAAACACAGCTTGAATCACTTATGGATTCTAATAGAGCATGGATGCCGATGATGCTATTTTCGGGAATAATGAATATCCTGTTTTTTACTTCTATGATGTCGTTAATGGGATTAGCGTTAAATCCTATGGAAAGCTCTCTTACTCAGGGGGATGCGAATGCCGAAAATAGTGGCAATGCAGACACTACTTCCGCAGGTAGCGATAGTAGCGCTGATACTTCCGGCGCGGATTCCCAAGCAGGAAGTGATACTGGCGGATTTGATGGCGGCGGATTTGATGGCGGCGGATTTGATGGCGGCGGATTTGACTTTTAGATCATATTAAGTCAGACTTAATTGGCAATAGAATTACTAACGAATTAAGCTGTCTTGATGAAAAATGTGAAATTGGAATGTGTAACGCAAGAATTTTTTGAATTCAGTTGTAACTAAATTAAATTATTTGCTAGGCAAGTTATCACTTCTTATCAGTAAGATTGGATGTTTTGCTATATTTCTGAAGCGTCTCTACAATCCAATTTACATCAGTCTTGGTTTTAGCAAGATGTGCAATTTTTATACAGTCCCTAATATCTTTTGATTTCATTTTATGCCATACTTGAGAAGCTGCCTCTGTTGCGATGTCCTTTGCTATACCCTCTTGCCCAAGCATGTGAATTGATATATCTAGAAAATTTTCAAAATTGTACTGTTTAAAATGTAACACCATAAATCTAGAGAGTAAAGGTGTAAGCATGTGGTTAGTTTCATTCGTAGTAGCAAAAACCCATGTTTTCAATTGGGTGTTTCTAGTCTTCATATGTTTTGTTTCTGCTATTATGCCAGTTTCCATAAGACTCAGGAGAACTGTCTGATCCTTTATTGGCATGTGTTCAATTTCGTCAATAACCAAATATCTCGGACGCTTTTCAAATAAATAGTCGACCATTCCAGATTTCGTACTGTGTGTGCCTAGAGTAAAATAGGAACGCTCAAGTTTCATGCATCCTAGCATAAACAACGTTTTTGCTGATGCAGGTGGACCTACAAGTAAAATATGTATCGGTTTCTGTGACTCGAAAGACAAGAAAAATAATTTTTTTATGTCCTCGTATCCGATAATGTTATCAAACAGGTTATATTGCATTGCTTCTTTATTTGAATTGTTTTTAATGGTATTACTCTTCATAATTACTTCGTTTTTGATGGACATGTCCTGTTCATGATACATTTTGATCAGATTGATTATAGACATTCCTACAAAATCTTGATGTCTAATTACTCTAATTTAGTAGACGAAAATTGAATTAGGTCGTAGACTTGATGTACCAACTAGATAAATTAGTTACTCAACTTGGTTTATCAATACCATCCTATTTTCATCTTGAAACTTATGTAGATAAATAGGAGATACTTGACTAGAACGTAGAATTTATTTTTGGTAAACTTCCTCAATCTCATCATACGGTATCTGATAAATGACATACTTGCTAACTATTAGTACCTATTATTTATGGTTCCCTATTAATTGATAGATGCTATGATAGATCGTTATAAACACAAACACAAGTGAAATTATTCAGTTAACCCTTCTATTGGTTGGAGTAAATCATTATTGTTGGCCTGACAAATCATCTTAGCTAGGTAAATTATTATAGACATCATTAACAATCAAGTCACTAATGCTTCGTGGCAAAAACCAGAAAGATAATGGCAAATTAGCGAACAGAACTAAGGATCTTTTGACTGTAAAATGGGAAAATAATCAAGTCATAATGATTGATCAAACAAAATTGCCTGCTAAACTAGTATATGTTAAATACAAGAAATATGAGGACGTTGCTAGAGCTATAGAACGATTAGTTGTTAGAGGAGCTCCAGCCATAGGTGTTGCAGCTGCATTTGGAATGTCATTAGCTGCAATTTCGAGTAAAGCAAGAACTAAAAAAGCTCTGCTCAAAGATCTTAAAATTGCCTACAATAGGTTAAGATCAACGAGACCGACTGCCGTTAACTTAGTATGGGCCTTGGATCAAATAATGAAGGAAGTATATTCAAAAAATGAGCTTGAAGATATCAAAGAGTCGATTGTTCATTCCTCTCTAAACATGGCAACAGACGATATTACAACTAATAAGCAATTGG
>DASUMD010000244.1:0-4981 GCA_036277875.1 Nitrososphaeraceae archaeon | reverse complement strand
TAATTCAAAGGTATCCCGTGGTATGTCGTTGGAGGGAGGATCTGTATTTTACAATTGCCTCAATTGTGGACTTTCAGAGAGTAATGAATGGAAAAATCGTGTTTGAAATCCCTAAAAATCCGCTTGTCGTTCCACAAATGTGTCTTCGGTTTAATGATATTGAAAATGTTGGGCTCACTGGCAGACATTATACTAGCTTCTGCATGGTAGGCCAAACATGCAACGCAGATGCTCCGGGAGGTTATTGGAAGGACAAATGCATCGACCTGGATCATTCTCTCCTCAAGGATGTCCTTGGTATTAAGTCAGAGGAAATTACATTTGTTGAGGATGTCTGGATGGGCGCCGGGGCTTTTGGTAATTCATTAGAATATTATGTTCGAGGACTAGAGCTGGGAAATGCAGTCTTCACTGAATTTGAGGGTGATGAGCATAATTATCGCACTCTTGACAACAAAATAATAGATATGGGGGCAGGACTTGAGCGACTGTCATGGATCACCATGGGAACTCCTACCAGCTACGATGCTACTTTCGGACCCGTATTCAAGAAACTTGTAGATGTAATTGGTATCGATATTGATTCGAAAGCAGAATTTCTATCTCGATACTTTAGAATATTTTCTGAGAATTATTCAAATTATCAAAATGATCCGAGAATCTTAAAAACTAATATTGCTAAAGAACTAGGTTTATCGTATGAAGCTTTAGAAAAAATTGTCCTGCCGTTTGAAACACTATCTATCATCGCCGATCATACAAGGACATTATTGTTTGGAATTTCGGATGGTTCCTTGCCTTCGAATGTGGGAGGTGGTTACAATCTAAGAATAATATTAAGAAGGACTCTTGCACTTCTGGCCCGTTTTGGCTGGAATCTCAATTTAGAAGATATTATGGATTTACATATTGAACAGCTAAAATCAATGTATCCCGAATTAAAAGAGCACAAAAATGATGTTAGGACAATTATACAGATTGAATCAGATAGATATTCTTCATCAAAGGAAAGGATGTATTCTATTGCCAATTCCGTGCTAATGTCCAAGAAAAGACCAGGTGTTGAAGATCTGATAAGGATGTATGAATCGGATGGTATTACACCTGATCTACTACTTGAAACCGGAGTTATAGAAAAAATACCGCCAGATTTTTATTTAAAGTTAGCAGAGCTGCATACTTCACATGAATCAAAACAGATACCCGTCATCGAAACTGTTAGTGGGCTCAAACCTACAAGATTATTGTATTATGAAGATGGGTCTATTAGAGAATTTGATGCTAAAATTCTCAAAATACTTGAAGGCAAATACTTGATTTTAGATAAAACTGCATTTTATCCGAGAGGAGGAGGACAGGAACCAGATTTTGGATCTATACAAGGGATTAAAGTAACAGATGTAATAAAACAAAATGAGATAGTTCTTCACAAAGTACAAGTCCCCTCCAAGGATCATTTTCTAGAGAATAAAATAGTCCACGGAATTGTTGATAACGTAAGGAGACGATCTATAACCAAAAATCATAGTGCAACACACATATTGAATTCTGCTGCAAGAAACAGTCTTGGTTCATGGGTATGGCAGAATTCTGCCTTTAAGGAGGAACATTATGCAAGATTGGATATTACTCATCATTCCGCTCTTACAAAACAAGAAATCAATCAAATAGAGAGAACCGCAAATGAAGTGGTTCAAAGAAATTTACCAATTATGATTAATGTATTCGAAAGGTCCAATGCTGAGGAGAAATACACATTTAGGATTTATCAAGGCGGCGCAGTTCCCTCGAACAATGTAAGGATAGTGAACATAGAAGGGTGGGATGTCGAGGCATGTGGTGGAACTCACGTAAATAAGACGGGTGAAATAGGTTTAATAAAAATTCTAAAAACTGAGAGAATTCAAGATGGTGTAGTAAGACTTGAATATGTTTCTGGGAATAATGCTTTTCAGTACGTGCAATCACAGGATTCTCAATTACTTCACATAGCTCAATCTTTGGGATCAAGTAAAGAGAAGGTAATTGAATCATTTGATAAGGTAACGGTAGAAAATGATCTAATCAAAAGAAAATTTAAAATTCTTGTTAATAGATTTTCAGACAATATGGCTGCAATCGTTTCTCAGAAAGCGACTAAATCTAAATCAGGATTAAAGATATATAGCATTTACGATGGTGAAATAGGAGATGAGTACTATATTGCATTGGGAGAAAAAAGTATCGATATTGATCCTTTTTTGGTATATGTTGCACTTATTCAGGATCAAGAAAGAATAAAAATCATAGTTTTCGTTGGAGAGGAATCAAGAAAAATCATCAAAGCATCAAGAATTGCGAAGGAAATTTCATTGAAACTCGGAGGTACTGGAGGAGGAGGTACGGATAAATTTGCTCAAGGTGGAGGTAAGGATAAAAGCAAGATTCATGATTGCTTGAAGAATCTTGAGAATCTGTTAACAGATATTTTAGACTCTAGTGAAAAAAATGGTTGAAAATTCGGTTGAAAAAACGCCCAATGTTGAACTTAATTGGGCAAGAATTGGAGAAAAATGGAGAAAGAGGTGGGCCGAAGATAAAATATTTGAAACTGAACCAGAATCGCATAAAAAAAAGTATTTTCTAACTGTGGCGTATCCTTACCCAAATTCTCCGCAGCACGTTGGACATGGACGAACATATACTTTGGCTGATGTCCATGCGAGATATAAACGCATGAACAATTATAACGTATTATTTCCAATGGGTTTCCACTATACTGGAACACCGATTGTGTCAATGTCACAAAGAATCAAATCCAATGATTTAGAATTAATAGAGACTTTCCAACAAATATACAAGATTCCTAGTGAAAAAATATCGAGTTTCAAAGAACCTAAAAGAATAGCCAGCTTTTTTCATGAAGAAATTAAGCAAGGAATGAATGAAATGGGCTATTCTATTGATTGGAGGCGAGAATTTACTACTATAGACAACGGATATTCAAAATTCATATCCTGGCAATTTAGAAATCTCAAGAAGAAGGGTTTAATAGTGCAAGGATCTCATCCCGTCGGATGGTGTCCTCAAGATCAAAATCCAGTGAGTCAACATGATACTGTGGGTGATATCGAACCAGAGCTTATTGAATATGTGCTTGTGAAGTTTAAATTTGAGGAACAGTATGTTATTCCAACTGCCACATTAAGACCAGAGACTATTTTTGGTGTTACTAATTTATGGATAAACCCTGATATAAAATATGTAATTGCACAAGTAAACAAGGAGAAATGGATAATTACTAAAGAAGCTGCAAGAAAGTTGGAATTTCTAAATGCTAGTGTCTCGATAATTTCAGAGATAGATGGCTCTGATTTAATAGGAAAATCAGTGTTTGATGAAACAAGAAGACAACTTGTTCCTATGTTCCCGGCATCATTTGTTGATCCTAATAATGGAACTGGAATTGTAATGTCCGTTCCAGCACATTCACCTTACGATTATCAAGCTCTGGTTGATTTAAAGAAAGATGACAACACCTTGAGAAAATTCGCCATCACCGTTAATATTGTTCCTATAAAAATAATTCAAACTGATGCGTTTCCCTCAAATGAATCATCCCCTGCAGAATCTATACTTACACGCTATTCAATAAGGGATCAGAATGACCCTAAACTAGAAGAGGCAACGAACAAGCTTTATTCAGAAGAATTTCACAATGGTGTCCTTTTGCCAAACATAGACCAAATAGGGAACTTAAGTGTGATAAAAGCTCGAGAGACTATAAGGGAAAAAATCATCAGCGAAGAAATTGGAACGACCATGTATGAATTGAAAAATGTAGTAATATGTAGATGCGGTACTCCCTGCGTTGTTAAGTTACTAACAAATCAGTGGTTTATCAATTATGGAGATGACAATTGGAAAAAATTGGCATACGAGCTAATTGAAAATATGGAAATTCTACCTGAAGAAATAAGACAAGAATTTACTAATGTTATAGATTGGCTTAAAGAGAGAGCATGTGCAAGAAAAAGCGGTCTTGGAACAAAACTTCCATGGGATAATGAGTGGATTATAGAGAGTTTGGCAGATTCGGTTATTTATATGGCATATTACCTATTATCAAGACACATTAGCAATAATCTAGTCTTGCATAAGAATGAAGATATGGTATTGGCAGATAATTTGAATGATAATTTCTTTGATTATGTTCTTTTAGGAAAGAACGATCGGGATATTGTTGCTAAGGACTCAAAAATTTCGATTCAATTACTAGAAAAAATTAGAAATGAGTTTCTGTACTTTTATCCTGTAGATTCTAGGCATTCCGGTAGAGATTTGGTACCTAATCACCTTGCGTTCTTCATATTTAATCATGCTGCAATATTCCCCAGGGACAAATGGCCGAAACAGATTGTTGTAAATGGATCGGTACTAATGGAAGGTAAAAAGATGTCTAAATCACTCGGAAATATTATTCCCCTTCGTAAAGCAATAGATGAATATGGCGCAGATTCAATCCGACTTACAATGTTGGCGTCCGCTGAAATATTACAGGACTCTGACTTTTCTCTTGACTTAGTAAAAGGAATTAGATCAAAATTGTTTGAAATTTACAGAACTATAAATACAAATTTGAACATTTTTACTACATCTCGAAATAGTTTTGATTATGATGATGATCTAGAAGATGTTTGGATATCAAGCAGATTGCAACATGTTATTTTGGAAACTACATCTGCTATTGAAAAATTTAGAATCAGAGAAGCTCTGCACAATATCTTATACTTGATGGACAATGATTTACAATGGTATGAAAAAAGAAAGCTGGCAAAAAATAAATCAATATCCAATAATTACTTGAGAGAATTCTTTGAGACAAGGATAAAATTATTGTCACCATTTGCACCTTATTTCTGTGAAGAAATTTGGGAAATAATGGGAAATCATTCCTATATCAGTTTGGCTCAATGGCCAGAGATTAATCAATCGAGAATTT
>DASUMD010000243.1:0-2228 GCA_036277875.1 Nitrososphaeraceae archaeon | reverse complement strand
AAATCATTCATTATTTCAGATATAATTTTTCGTTAATATTAAATTAATATACTTAACAACGGGAATCCGGAGGTATTAGGATTAAATTTGATTCACAGACGTCGGTACCCGCGACGCTATCGGTTCTAATTTGGGATTCTGAATATGGGAAAGAACTGCTAAGCTTTAAAGTTTCCTTTTTTCTGTATGTACTCTACATCCTAGCTTACATTCTTATTTGAGGTTATAGTTGTTCGGCACCTATCCTATTTTTCTGTCGAATTTTTGAGTTTCTCAAATGTATGGACCGCGCCCTAGGTATCTCCTTTTCTGTACTTGATGTGGTCTTATTTGCAGTATCAGCATTTTCCTCTCTCTTAATATTTGTAGAACCAGTGTTCGAAAACGTATAATTTGCAGCGGATTCGTGTATTATTTTTATTTGTTTTTTGTTTTTTACCAATTTTATTAATCCTGAATTTAGAATATCGGAACAATTACTTTAGTTTTATGTTAAAGTATGAATGTTATAAAACCTGTAATTTATCATATACAGTCCGTCGGTACCCGCGACGCTATCGGTTCTAAAAATATTATATTTCGACTCTTTTTCTTCCATCATCGGTTAAGTAAATTTTTGTCCGACCTAGTTTCTTTATATAACCCTCAGAAGTCAATTCGTCAATCAGATTATCCATTTGTACATCTATTATTCCGATTTCTTTTCCAATCTCCTCTCTGTCAATATTTTCTATTCCATTATTTACCGTCTTTTCATAAAGTTTCCGAAGAAACTTATCTCCTATTCTTTCTTCAGACATAATGGAATATTGACTTAATGATGCTTATACGTTTAGAGTATTTCAAGATAGAGTAGACCAGTCTCCCACCCTAATAGTCGCTTGCTATCTTAAATCTTAATATTATTAATTTAGTCTATGTCTATCGAACAGATTTTACTAGTAGAAATTGAAGAATCTAAACGATGGCTTAGCAGAGAAAATGATGATTCCACTTACAAAAGAGATCTTACAGAAAGGATTGAATTGATAAACTGGGTCTTAAAGAATATGAAGAATCCGGATATTTTTATTTGTGAAATCGTAGAAATCGGAATGAATGAAATTATAGATAAGATAAATAAAACAGATTCTATTTTTGAAGCCGATCCATTAGATAGTGAATTAAGAATTCTAGATTGGATTTTATATCAGGTCTGTAGTAACAGAAAAAAGGTAATCTTTAAGGAATCTCCATTATTTTACTTCAATAAATTTGTGCAAATAGGTAGGTAGATAAACAATAAAGAGTATACTTTTATGAGCAATGGGTCTCAGCTTGAAAGAACAAATTAGTAGTTTCATAAGATCGTTACCAAATGTCGAGCGAAAACATGATCCTATGAGTGAAGAAGCTTATTTCTATGGTTTAAGAAATTTTGCCCATTTTCATGGACCACGACACATAGATATCAGGCTATCAAAACCTCAACAAGAAGAGGCCTTGCGGATACGTATGGCTATTCCGCACCAGTATGCTCCACAGGCAGGATGGGTCTCATGCATATTAGAAACTGAAGAGCAGGCAGACAATACAAAGCGATTGATTAAGCAAGCATATGATACTTGCGTATCTCTGAAAACTTCTCATAAACCAGCAAACTAGTTTTCAATTGGGAATTGTAATGAATTGCTTTAATTGTTACACCGACTTTCATCCAACGCGCTCAAAGCCATTATGCCCAAATTGCGGTTTTTGTTATTGGTGTAGAGATTTCACTTGTATTCATCATGATGAAAACGTAGTCACAGACAAATAATAAGGTCAGGCCGAAAAAAGCCCTTACCATACAGGAGACTTACTAATCATTAATTACCGCTTCTTTTTTCAATCTGAAATCGTCACTTTTTTCAAGGAAATAATTTCATCTGTTCTTCGGGAACATAATCAAATAATGTAATCACGGGTCTGGAGCCGTCGGTACCCACGCCGCTATCGGTTCTAAAATGGGATTCTTGAATATAAAATGGATTAGTAAGCTTTAAAATTTTCGAATCGTCTAGGGTTCATCGGAATTCGAACCATCTGCGTACTCGGGTTTCATACGCTTAAGGTGGTTTACAAAATAGGTTCAACTAATTCTATTAGGCTTGTCCTCTAATTGTGACTGACGACACGATGCAAATTTAATTTGCATGCTTTTGTGAACTCTTTTTAATTGCTTCAGCACATTTATCACAATATTTCTC
>DASUMD010000242.1:0-2539 GCA_036277875.1 Nitrososphaeraceae archaeon | reverse complement strand
TCAGCAGATGAAGTCCTGAGCTTGATCTCACCTCTGAAATTGAAGGTTCAAAGTAAGGCCGATATCCGGACATCAATCAGTGAGATAACGCAAAAAATATCTAATATGACTGGGATCTAGTAACCAGAAGAGACAGTAAGCGATGATATCTATCATAATAGCGGTCTTGACTGATTGAGTATATCGCTAGCCATGTTGCTTTTCAATTATGAACTTGGACTGAATGTTCTAATCAGCAGGAATCTGATGCGGGAGAAAGCCAGGGGAAATAATCAGAGATAAGATCGTTACTTAAATAAACTAATATAGAATTTCTGAACAAGAATCATGATAGCCCTACACTTCTGGTTGACGAATCCTATTTGGAAAATTATGATTCATAAAACCTCCATTGACGGAAAAGATGAGACTCTAATGAGGAAACAGAAGTAATTCATAGAAGGGAGTTACTAATTCAACTTTATGAATATGACCAACACTTAGATATCCAAACGTTAGTTAACCGATAAATAACAACACAACACATACCAATTCCAAGAATATAGATATATGAGGAGGTATAAAATATTACAATGAGAATCTCACCGAAAACCGCAAAGGCAATCAATGATCAAATTGCTTATGAAGCATCTGCAACTCAAGCATACGTTGCAATCGGATCGTGGTGTGAAAGAACTGGATATGATGGAAGTGCAACTTTCTTTTTTGAACAAGCTGCTGAGGAGAATACACATATGTTGAAATTCGTTCATTATCTTAATAATGCGGGGGCTAAAGCGATAATTCCAGCGACAGAAAAGCCTCAAGGTAATTTCGATTCATTAGAATCTACATTCCAGGTAGGTTTAAAAAGTGAACAGACAGTTACAAAACTCATTAACAATCTAGTAGAGATTGTTGAAAGAGAAAAAGATCGCGCTACATATTCTTTCTTACAATGGTTTGTAAATGAACAAATAGAAGAAGAAACATTGTTTGAAATTATCCTTCAAAAATTCGAGATAATTGGGAGAGACAAACTAGCGATATATCAAATCGACCAATCTTTGGCCTCAATTAGATCGGAAATAATGGCTAAAGGGGATTCTCAACAGCAACAATCGGCTAATTAGCTACTGAGCGATGCTTTAAACATTTTTTGACACTATTTCTTTTCGAATGAGGAAGATCTCCTTATTGGATACGATAAGTTGCAGATTTATAGGCCTGTATTTAATAATTGCGTTCCTTGTCTTGGATCAACAAGGATTTGCCTTACAAAAGTTTTTAGATTACTATGAATTAAATAATGAACATCAATTTACTATAAAAAGGGATTTCGTGACATAATATAATTGATAAAGTGTATATATGCCATACTGGGAACTTATTTAATTAAATTTGCATCATGTAATGCATGGAGAGGCAATCAATTGAAGCTTTGTGTTTTTCTTGTAACATTCCTGGTTCTTATTTTCTCAAGTGCCCTTGTTCAATCTCCACATGTGTATGGACAATCTGATTCGTTTGGCTCGTCTAATACTTGTTCAAAGCTTCCAGTTAATGGCATTACTGCTAGCGGAGCTGATAATTTGCATCCGCCATCTCATGCAATTGATCAGAATCTCAATACACGGTGGTCTAACTTGGGTTTGGGCTCATGGATACAGATCGACTTAGGCCGAGAGAACGTAATCTGCGGTGTGGGTATTAACTGGCATAGGGGAAATGAACGGGTAAACACATTTGCAATATCAATATCAAAAGATGGCAAATCATTTACCAATGTTTACTCAGGAAAAAGTGACGGTAAATCATTAACTGAACAGAACTATGATCTTCAATCCAAGTTAGGTAGGTTCATTAGAGTTATGGTTAGTGGTAACACCCAGAGCAACTGGATTAGTATCAGCGAATCTAAAATTTATGGTTACAAGGCCTTGTCTGAATCATGCGTGAACAGTCAGGTCTCACAGATAACTGCAGCTGCACCAAGTAGCCAAATAGGATTTCCATCTTCAAACGTAGCTGATAATAATCTTAACACTATTTGGTCCAATTATGGTGTAGGCTCATCCATACAGCTAGATTTAGGATCAAGTAAGAACATATGTAGTCTAGATATAGCATGGCATAAAGGAAATGAGAGACAGAATAATTTTGTAGTTTCAACTTCTCAAGATGGAAAATCATACAAGACTGTATTATCAACTACGAGTAGTGGAAAGTCACTATCATATGAAAAATATAATATTGCTGATACTAATGCAAGATACATAAGAATAACTGTAAATGGAAATACTCAAAATAATTACGCAAGTATAGCCGAGATCAGGGCGCTGGTACCATCATCAAGTCAATCGCAAATCCAATGCACTGATGGTCATATTCAGAATGCTAAAACTTCAGCTAGTCAAAGTGGATTTCCTGGTACTAATGTTCTTGATGATAATCTGGATACTCGATGGTCCAATAACGGTGTGGGTTCATGGATACAACTTGATTTAGGGACAGTCAACAAGATTTGTGACATCAGTATTGCCTGGTACAAAGGAAATGA
>DASUMD010000241.1:0-2723 GCA_036277875.1 Nitrososphaeraceae archaeon | reverse complement strand
ATGCAGATATCATATCTCATTCAGGGGACGTCGGAAAAGAACCAATGATAATAATCTTTGGACATAGTCCGCAAGAAGTTGTAGATAAGGTTAAAAAAATACTCGACGATAAAAATTTTGAATAGTTTTTACTTATATTATAGTTCAATTTAAGTATAATTTTAAATGAAAGCGATAATTTTAGCTGGCGGTCTTGGAACCCGTCTTCAACCATACACTTTTTTCATTCCGAAACCAATGTTACCTCTTGGGAATAAACCACTATTAGAACACATTATTGAGTGGTTGAAGAGTGATGACAGTAATATTGATCATATAATAATTTGTGTGAGTTATTTACATAGAACTATAGAAGACTATTTTGAAGATGGTAGCAGACTTGGAATAAAGATAGAATATGCAAGGTCCGATAGACCTCTAGCGACTGCGGGGCAGCTATTGACAGCCAAGAGGTTTATTGATGATACATTTGTATGCGTATATGGAGACTCCATTTATGAGTTCTCACTTAGAGAAATGATAAATGAACATGACAGACTCAAAGCATTTACTTCAATGGCTCTATTATCCTACAAAACAAGGCTAAAGTATGGTTTTATTGATATAAATGGAAGCAATAGAGTTACTAGCTGGAATGAAAAACCCGAAATAAAGGGATTGATAAACATAGGCTGCTATGTGATGGAACCCGAATTTATTGACTTGATACCATCATCAAACGCCTATGGAATGGATGATGCCGTCCGAAAAGCATTGGATATGAAAAAGTTGGTGAATGGATTTAAAATAGAATCAGGGTTCATTGACATAGGTGATAAAAAATCATATCTTCAAACCTACAAAAAATATGTTGAGAGATTGGGAAAGATCTAAGTTATGAGTATCGTTTTCTTTGAAGATACTAGTTGGAAGAATTTTGTACCACTTAGTTATACAAGATCTTTGTTTGACCTTAAAATTGGCTCACTGACGACGTTTGAACATTTCAATAACAAATCATCGAAATTCCTTACTCGCCAATACCTAGAAGATGTAACCAAGGAAAGACATCCAGATAATATAGTAAATAAATTTGAATACAATGTGGATGACATATTCATTAATTCACTATTCATTCCTCTAAAGTCGTTCTTCAAAAAATGGAGTATGAAGAAGAAATTTGTGATATCGTTGGGAGACAGGATACTAATGGGAAGATTCGACAAATCAGATTTTGAATATCTTTACGAATCGGTAGTTCATGATAAGAAAATTAATAGTAACAGAATAAGCACAGAAATGACAGATATCAATGACCTAGATGAATGTGGTACTCTATACAGTTGGCCGTGGGACTTTATATTCCATCTCAAGCAGATACTCACTTCTCAACTTAGACTCAAAAACAAAGTCCCTAATGGAATCAAAGTTATTGGTAATAATCCCGTATATGTGGACAAGACTTCAATAATTGGTGGGGGCACTATCCTTGATGCAAGCGATGGAGGAATCTATATTGGACCTCAGTCCACAATTTATCAATCTTCAATCAATGGTCCAGTTCATGTTGGAGAATCCAGTCAAGTAAAGCCGTATTCGATAGTCAGCAATTCATACATTGGTAACAATTGTCGTATGGCTGGAGAAATAGATTCTTCGATAATTCTGGATTATACCAACAAGTCTCACATTGGATATCTGGGTCACTGTTATGTAGGTGAATGGGTAAATATCGGGGCCAATACAGTCACCTCTGATCTCAAAATGACTTACGGCACAATTTCAATGAAAGTAGGTAACGAAAAAAAAGATACAAAGACAATTAAGTTAGGTTCTTTTTTTGGAGATATGTCTAAAACATCAATAGGCACAAATATTTATTGTGGAATGAGAATTGGTGTCTCTTCACATATTTATGGAAATATTTTTAATGACGTTCCTTCCTATGTGATTTATGGCAAAGGTATCGGATCAGAAAATGCAGAAATGAATATTTCTTCATCAATCGAATTTCAAAAAAGAATGATGTCAAGGAGGAATGTCAATATGTCTTTAGGATATGAAACGATGATGAAAACACTGTTTGAAATTACAAGCAGCGAAAGAAAAAAGTATGACGTACACTCAAAAAGATTTACTATACGATAGTTACATGTAATCTATAATTTGTTTCTCTTTCCAGAGACCAATTCTTTGATGTAACCACGGATAGAAATTTGCGTCACCATTCTCAAATTCCTTTTTCACTATTTTTACAATCTTCTTTGATACAGTCCCCGGTTCACCGTAAATCTTTCTTTTATTCTTGAGCTCAAGCCCGAGCCCTTCTTTTCTGTTGAATGCCTCATCTATCAAGGTAGTTATCCATGAGGAATTTACTGGAGGAATTAGTATATTGCCACGAGCGTCAAAAATGGTTTCTGGTCTGTCCGTATTTAGTCTAACGGTAAGTGATAAAACATTTGGAAAGTACAGTAATTCTTCTTGCATTGAGCCCGAATCTGTCATTTCCGCCCAACAATGTCCACTATCTAGAAATTCTATTACGTGAGAATATTCTTTCCATAGTGGAGTAATAATAAATTTATCTGGATAATCTTTTGCCAAATTCAGTAGATTTTGTTCTAGATGATATGATCTCAGAGCCGATTTCATTGCATTTAACATTATAAGAACTAGCTTGTAATCGGTATTTTTAATCAAATATGATATACTTTTAATTATTGATGAAAATCTATGTTCTG
>DASUMD010000240.1:0-3125 GCA_036277875.1 Nitrososphaeraceae archaeon | reverse complement strand
CACAATAATTCCATCATCGTGCTGCTAATCCCTAATCATACTTTTCCCTGCTACCTTTTATTTCGGAATTGTAACATTCTATCATAAATTACTGATTGGGCTGAATCGAGATTTTGGTCAAAATCCACAATAATCATTTGGGTCATCGGAATCATCATTGAAACGAATGACAGTATAGATATGATTCTTTTTCCACAAAGCACCAACTATAGCAAGTGGAACGAAAATTAAGCCAAGAGCAACTACTCTACTCTCAGGGTTGAAATTCTCCTTTCGGTCATGTTTTCGATGTTTTTCATAGATCTATATGGGATAACTAGTTTAGGACTGTCAACCTCTATTCTGTCTTCGTAAAAGTACATTCTAGTACCCGAATGACTGGGATATGCTTTGTGACCGCCCATATATTTAATATAATAAGAATATGGATTGTCTGGGGAATGCGGTCTATGTCTCTCTCCTGCCCTGTTTGTCTGGCACCTTGAGTCATTACAGTACGAATATACCTCAGTAGTATCAAAAACCTTTCAGCGGTCGATTCTTTTAAAATGAGTCTCTCATTGTGTGCTTCGTGTCTCTCTCCATTTCGGTTCCTCTGGCACCGTGGGTCATTACAATAATTTTCGCCAAAGTAGATGTTCGCTAGTTTTTCAGATATTACGTGCGCCTTATGTCTCTCTCCATTCCGGTTCCTCTGGCACCGTGGGTCATTACAATATGGATCACCCATCTTAAATTTCTCAATAACCTGATACTTTTTAGTATTTCTAGAAATATAGCATTCCATTACAAAAATAAGTAAATAAGTAACAAAATAGTAGTATCCAATCAATTACGGCATCAACAATTATAATATATTCTTTCATGAGTACTAGTACAGTTACAAATGAACTCTAATTCTACTCACAGAGTAGCCGTGTTGGACGAAGAACTCTGTCAACCAAAGAAATGTGGACTGGAATGTATAGTATATTGTCCGGTAAACAAAACAGGTGGAGAATGCATTGTTCAAAGACCTGAAGATGGGAAAGCAGTGATTTCTGAAGAATTATGTACAGGGTGTGGAATCTGTATTAAGAAGTGTCCATTTGATGCAATAGTAATTGTCAACTTGGCAAAAGAAATTGGAGATCACAAAATACATCAGTATGGTATAAATTCATTCAGACTCTACCACATCCCTTTACTAAAAAAAGGCTCAGTGGTAGGACTTTTGGGGAGAAATGGAATCGGGAAGTCAACGCTATTGAATATATTATCTGGAAGTATTAAGCCAAATTTAGGTAACTACGATTCTGAGTTAGAATGGGATGATATAATAAACAATTTTCAAGGAACAGAGTTAAAGCCTCATTTTGAAAAAATTTCTTCCGGTAATTTACGCACATCAATCAAACCTCAAATGGTTCAATTAATTCCCAAGGCCTTTAAGGGAACAGTGCGAGAGCTTTTGAAAAAGTATGATGAAAGAGGTATGATCGATTTGGTAACTGATCAACTGTCACTCAATAGGTCACTGGATCGCTCACTCTCTGAATTGAGTGGTGGAGAATTACAAAGATTGGCAGTTGCAATCGCTGTGAATAAGGATGCAGACTATTATTTCTTTGATGAACCTTCATCATATAACGATATTTATCAGCGTCTAGCTGTTGCAAGAACCATAAAGCAACTTGCAAGCGATGGCAAAAACGTAATGGTAGTAGAACATGACCTGACTCTACTTGACTATCTCTCAGACTATATTCATATCTTGTATGGAGAACCAAGTGCGTATGGAATCGTTGCGCCAATACAAGGGACTCGAGTGGGCATAAACGCCTTTTTGGATGGTTTTATTCCAGCAGAAAATATTAGATTTAGAGAAAAATCATTCAAGTTCGATGGTTCAAACAAAAATGAGGAATTAATAGTTGATAGAGCACTGACAAAGTTTTCTGATTTAACAAAGTCATTTACTTCCTTCAAGCTAGATGTTTCTCATGGAGAGATAAGAGAAGGAGAAATAGTAGGCCTAGTGGGAGCTAATGCATTGGGCAAGACCACATTTATGAAAATGATAGCAGGTATAGAGAAAACAGATAGTGGAGAAATAAATATTCAGGCGAGTTTGTCGTACAAACCACAATATTTGCAAAATGACTATGATGGTAACATTGAATCCCTCCTGAATGTCGCGTATCAAGGACCGATTGAAGGTTCTACGATGGAACAGCAGATCGTTGTGCCAATGGGTATCAAAAAACTTTATGACAAGAGAGTAGATACGTTGAGTGGTGGAGAGCTGCAAAAAGTCGCCGTTTGTTGTTCTCTCATAAGACCTGCAGATATCTATGCTTTGGATGAACCTTCTGCATTCTTAGATGTGGAGGATAGGATTAATATAGCAAAATTTCTTCACAGGTTTGTAAAATCTCAGGGAAAATCCGCAATAATTGTTGATCATGATATGCAATTAATAGATTTGGTCGCCGATTCACTGATTATCTTTTCTGGAAATCCTGGAGAACAAGGATTTGCTGGTTCCCCAATAAAGAAAGATACTGGAATGAATAAGTTTCTTGAGAACTTGTCCATAACGTACAGACGTGATGAAAATACAGGGCGACCAAGAATAAATAAATTGGGTGGAAGATTGGATAGGGCTCAAAAAAATTCCGGAGATTACTACAAGAGGACTTGACGGATTAGTCAAAAAATGACAAAAATGTTAAAAGAAGTATTGCAAGAAAAACTTGATATTACAGAACTCGAAAAGCTGTCTTCTTCATTTGATATCATAGGCAGTATTGCAATAATCAAAATTCCAGAAACACTATCCTCAAAAAAGAAATTGATTGCAGATACATTGATTGAGGAAATTAAGCCATTAAAAACGGTATTCTGTCAAGTATCAGCAATTGAAGGAGATTATAGATTGAGGAAGTTGGAATTGATATCTGGCGAAAATACGCCAATTACCATTTATAGGGAACATGGATGTACTTTTAAAGTAGATGTAATCAATGCTTACTTTTCGCCAAGACTATCAACCGAACGATTGAGGATATCGAAATTGATTGAACCAAATGAAGTGATTGTAAATATGTTTGGAGGTGTGGGAACGTTTTCGATCATAATATCAC
>DASUMD010000239.1:0-2299 GCA_036277875.1 Nitrososphaeraceae archaeon | reverse complement strand
TTCAAAGGCTGTGATCAAAAGTGTTCTTACTTCGGGGTTCAAATCCTTCACTGTTTTTAATAATTGAAATCCATTGATTACTGGCATTCTCAGATCAGAAATTACTAAAGCATAGGAATTCTTGTTCGTTTTAAAATGTTCAAGTGCAAGTTGCGGTTCAGTAAAGGTAAATATCGTAATTCCTGGAATACTTTTTAACGCTTCATGAAAAGACATAGTTATATCTGATTCATCGTCTACTATCGACAAATACCTATTAGAACCAGAATCTGACAACCTTTTACCATTCCTATGATTTTATCTTAAATCGGCGTAATATCCCTTTGCCATATAAACCGACGAGAAAGGCTCACCATATAAAATAATTTAAACTAAACTGGCGGACTGTATGATGCTAATGGAGGCCGTGGATCCGCCAGTCATGAGTTCTATTAGGTTTATGCTCAACATACTATAAACAAGTAGACTCCAAATTTTTGTTACACTTTAAATAATCAGTAACTGAAACTCTATCTTTTGCAACATATTTTCACAATTTCGACCATTTTGTAGTATGATAATGGAGTTTTGAATCAGTATAATTTCAAACTAGATCCTATAAGATTGTTCGCAGCTGTTTATATGAAAGTGCCCGCAAGTTGTATCAGCTTAAACACAGGCAATTGATGGCGGGCTTGGTTGTTTCTTGTTCATTCGATCGGTGTGCCATCAGTTGCCAAATTATGTTTTTTAAATCTTCTGTTGCCAAGGGTTACTATTAGATACTTGTATTAGAATTTCTCATTTAATATACATGGATTAAACTTTAGTTTAATGAATAAATACTTATATATATGATATATAAACATTTGACCAGAATCGCCACAAAAAGAGTTTTACAAATTCTATCTAATGCAAAACTATAATTTTTAGGTGCATTCTTAAATTTAGTATCATTAATTTTTATCTAAAATTAGATTTCCACCATTATCAGCTAATGTACCCAATTTCGGGTTTCTTCTTTTGAACCATCTGCTGAACATCGTCACTTAACGCATTCTTACCGCCAATTCTATGCTCTATGCTTTTTATCAACATTATTGTGTCCTTCGCCTTCTTATCCAAATCTTCCATGTTAATATCCAGATCGACAATTGCTAGTAATTTTTTAAGAATATACTTTGATGCATTTGCATCAATAACATATCCTGACGTTTCTCCCAGCAAACTAATCCCATTTAAGTTGTTTATCTTACCAATACCCAGTAGAATACCGTTCATTCCTGAGATACTGCCATTATCTATCTTTGATATACTGAATGAATTTAAGAGTTTCAATCCATCATCGTCTGTAGCAACACCGAATATTCTGGGAGTTTCGACAAACAACCCTGTTATATAGGCTCCAAGAGTTATGATTTGTGTAACCCCGAGATTTTTGGCGATTTTTACTATTTCTTCTCCTAACAAATATTCTATTCTAGAACTTATCGGTTGAGCATCTCCTGTAAGAAATAAAAAATCATGTTTGCTTCCACTGTTCTTAACATAATACAAAATATTTTTCATAAGTTCCACAGTTCCTGTATTCTTTATTACAACCTGCGGGGGAAATGAAGTTGAATAAATATCGGCTAAATGTGCGCATTCCAATTCACTGATTACATGATCTATTGCAAGTTTGCCTACAAACCCACTTCCGGGAAATCCACAAATCAAAATAGGTGACCGTAGGCTAGGAAATTTCTTTGTAGAAAAAACCGCCTTTATATCACTCTCAAAAAATGACATTATTATAAATGCGCAAAGTTATCTTAAATTCTTTTGCCGCAATCGATCATCAAGAAATGATAAAAGTCCGCATTACAAAAAAGTATGGAATAAAAAATAGTTATCCCGTCGAGTTTATCGAGGTCAATGTTCCTCTTAGCTCTCCTTCAGGAAAGTCTGAGGTGTGGATATTGATATAGGTCATATTTTGGTTCATCAAGTCGATCAATGCTTCCAATTTGCTAGGGGGTGCAACAGCTGATGTGGCATTTGTCAAATTGCCAGTTGGAACAGCTGATGTGGCATTTGTCAAATTGCCAGTTGGAACAGCTGATGTCGCGTTTGTCAAATTGCCAGTTGGAACAGCTGATGTCGCGTTTGTCAAATTGCTAGGAAATATATCCGCAAATGTGACATTATTTGTAAGGTTTGCTAACGGTGCCGATATACTTGAAGAATTTATCGTCCCTTCAACCAGATTACCATCAATAACGCCTGAAGGTTCAGTTGAGTTTAAGAATGATACAAGCACTTGACCATTCTCTGTCGA
>DASUMD010000238.1:0-2370 GCA_036277875.1 Nitrososphaeraceae archaeon | reverse complement strand
ATTTGATAATTCCTTCAAAGACTATTGTTTAGTTGACGTTGCGGCAATAGGGCTTGGCAAAAAAGATCAAATTATTTCCAATCATGCAGAGGAAGGTGATCTAATAGTCCTTGCGGGCAATCCTACAGGAAAAGATGGAATTCGAGGAGCATCCTTTGCTTCAAAATTACTGGACAATGAAGAAGATAGATCGGCTGTTCAGATTCCTGATCCATTTTTAGAAAAATTATTGATTGAAGCTACAATTGAGGCAACTAATAGTAACTGTATTAATGCTACAAAGGACCTTGGAGGTGGAGGTTTGTCATGTTGTCTGTCTGAATTATCTCATTTGGTTGAAAAAGGGTTTGAAATTGAATTATCGGCTGTACATACCAAAATAGCTGATATATCTCCAAATGAAATAATGATTTCAGAATCGCAAGAAAGAATGGCATACATCATCAACAAGGAAAAATTATCTAGATTTACTAGTATATTAGCAAAATATGGCATAACGTATTCCATTATTGGTAAAGTAAGTGGTAAGGATAATCTCAAAATCCTTTATGATGGCAAACCAATAGCCAATATCTCTTGTAATTTAATGGTAAAAGCACCACTATCTAAAAGGAAAGCAAGAAAACCAGACTATTTGAATAGGTTAAAAAGGAAAATTGAATTGTCCAAAGTTGAGAATTACAACTACATTTTGTTACGTTTGCTGGCAAATCCTAACATTGGTAATAAAGATTGGATCTACCAACAGTATGACCACGAAGTGGGCTTGAGAACTGTGATAAAACCCGGTGCAGATGCATCCGTTATAAGAGTAAATGACAACAAATTTGTGTCTATCAAACTAGACGGGAATTCCAAACACTGTTATCTTGATCCTTATCAGGGAATGCTAGGATGCTTGTCTGAAGCCTGCAGAAATGTTGTATGTACGGGTGCGCAACCCATTGGCATAATAGATCATCTTCAATTTGGTAGTCCTGAAAATCCCCAAATATATTGGACGTTTATAAAATCAATAGATGCCATCGTAGATTTTTGTAAATATATGAAAATTCCAATCGTAGGTGGAAAAGTCAGTTTTTATAATGAAACAATGAATTCTCCTATTAAACCGTCACCAGTAATTGGTACTATTGGTCTGATTAAAGACCGATCTCATATAACCAATAGTATCCCAATTAGTGGAAATACTTTATTCATTTTGGGTCAAACAAGTGAGGAATTAGGTGGCTCTGAATATTTTGAGATAATTGACCGCCAAACGTATGGGAGCGTACCTAAGGTAAATTTGAAAACCGACAAGAAAAACAGGTTAGCTGTGTTAGAACTAATAGAAAAAGGACTAATTGATTTTGTGCATGATTGTTCCAAGGGTGGAATTGGAACGGCATTGGCTGAATTGGCCATTTCAGGAAATCTGGGAATAAATATAGATTTGAAGAAAATTCCAAATAATTGCTCACGTCACGACTATCTACTCTTTTCTGAAAGCCATTCAAGGTTCATAATAGGGACTAGGAGGGCCGACAGGTTGAAGAGAATATTGAGTAGAAGAAAGTGCATTTTTTCTGAAATAGGAAAAACTGATCCGACAAAGACTCTGAATCTTCACTACTCTGACAAAGAAATTATAAATTTATCAAATGATGATTTGATTCATCACTACAACAAATTGAATATCACCATGGATGGTTCTTAGTCACAAATTTATGTGGAGTAAATTTTAATTAAATCCGTCTCGAAGAAATGATCCCTAATGGTTCATGAGAATTGTGGAGTCGTTGGTTTTTTTTCACTAGATGGCCATAATGTGATCCCCTATGTAATTGATTCCTTACGAGCACTCCAGCATAGGGGTCAGGAGGCCTGGGGTTTTGCAGTACCCACTAAATCGCCATACAAAAGTTTAGGTTTGGTTTCGGCTTCAAGAAATTTTAAAAGTATTATCAGAAAATTCAATTCTCATGCTGCCATCGGTCATGTTAGATATTCCACCTTCGGAAAGAGTAATTTGGATAATGCACAACCTTTAAAAATAAAAGATCTTTGCATAGCTCATAACGGCACCATAGCAAATGTTGAAGAATTGTCCAACATGGTAGGCGGATGCACTTTTTCGCCGCAAACTATGACTGATACTTTACTTGCTGCACAAAGATTGATGATGCATCTCGAAAAGAATGATAATATGGTTCAGGCCTTACGTGTATTAAAGGAGGAAATGATAGGGTCATTTTGTTTTACACTTTTGACTGATGAGGGGTCTGTTTATGCAGTTCGTGATACACGCGGATTCCGGCCATTGGTATTGGGTCATATTGAAGAAACCAACACGTATATGATATCTTCTGAATCATGTGCTATTGATAC
>DASUMD010000237.1:0-3974 GCA_036277875.1 Nitrososphaeraceae archaeon | reverse complement strand
TTTTGATGACCTTCTTTACAAAATGAAAAACATTCTGGATACCGATCTATTCAAATAGACTCAAAATACTTTACTACACTTCATCTTTTATTATCCGTGGTTTAGTCGCTCAAGTACTCGTGAGATAAAAAGACATATGTTATTATGCGCAGTATCAATATCATGACGGTGGGATAAGCATTGCCGTGGATTCGTAACGATAACAACTCTGTTCATAATATTCTTGAATGCCAAATCTACAACAAATAATATCTGTTTTTTCATAGAGTGTGAGACTCATGTAGGTCCAACCGATTTATATTATTTTAAAAGCATAAAATTATGATAATTATGTATTATTACAATGCAATGTTATATTCTTAATCTGTTTAAAGTTATTTGAAAACCTTATATTCTTTATATATTTATGTGAAAATATGAAGCGTATTGAAGCGATAGTTCATAGTGAAAGAATACCAGAGTTAAATGAAGAGCTAAAAAAGATAGGACTTAGCGGATGTACAATAGTGGACTCAAAAGGTAGAGGGAAGGGTGAAAAACCTGTGGTACAATCCGGACGTGGAACGGGAAAATATACTTCAGAATTTTCTGCTAGGGCAAGTTTATCTACAGTTGTGGATGATGCTGAAGTTGACAAAGTAGTAAAGACAATTTTGGACACCGTGAGTACCGGTTCTCCAGGTGACGGAAAAATCTTTGTCTCGACAGTTGCTGAGGCAATAGATATAGGAACTCAAAAAAGAGGAAACGGCGCTCTCAAGTAAATTTTCTGTTTATTAATTTTTTCAGTGTCTTGCCAAACCACGATTGGATTCTATTTAATCTGATGAGGTTTTCGCCACAAATCTTATTTTCATAAACTCGAAGTATTTCTACACATCTTCAGATCAAAAAATAAGAGAAACATATCACTTTTAAGTCAGATAACAAAATTATCTAAATATTAATGGCGATTGGCAGACAGATAAGACTTTCAAGGATTCTAAATAATGGCAAAATGCTTTGTATTCCCATGGACCACGGAATCACAAATGGTCCAATACCCGGGCTAGAGGATGTTCATGGTTTTATTTACCGATGTGAAGAATCTGGTGTTACAAGTGTCATTATAAACAAAGGGATTATCAAATCATTACCTCGCCCCCCAAAAGTAGGATTAATTGCGCACTTGTCTGCTAGTACCTCACTAGGACTTTCGCCAAACAAGAAAGTACAAATGGGTGGGGTGGAGGATGCAATAAGGCTAGGTGCTGATGGTATTTCAGTTCATATAAATATTGGCGCAAAAGAAGAGCCCGAAATGCTCCAAAAATTGGGAATTATTTCCGATAAATGCAATGAGTGGAATGTTCCGTTGATTGCAATGATGTATCCTAGAGGTGAAAACATCAAAGATCCATTTAATGTGGATATTGTATCACATGTGGCCAGGATTGGTGCTGAGGCAGGAGCAGATATTGTTAAGACTGTCTATACTGGAGACAGCGAATCTTTTAAGAATGTTGTAAGGACATGTCCTGTTCCTGTGGTTATCGCAGGTGGACCAAAGGCAACAACAGATGAAGACATATTGGAAATGTGCGACGGTGCAATGCAAGCTGGAGCGATTGGTGTTACCTTTGGACGTAACATATTTCAGCACAAGAATCCTCCACAGATACTCAATGCGTTATCTAGAATTATTTTTAACAGTGAAAAACCAAGAGAGGCATTAAAGAATATTGTCAGTTCAAAAAAATAAAGAATTCATTCTAAAACCGCTTGTAGAAAAAGAAAAACTTGATGACTTTTTATCCAAAGTATCGAATGTGTATTTGATTTATGGTGACCCTTCCGTTATCACAAGCAAAAAATTCAGAACAATATTTCATTCTGATAATGCGGATTTTGTTGTATGTGACACTTTGGATTTGTTGAAGAAAAGTAAGAAAAGTCTTAACAAAAGTGTAGGTTATATAAAAAAGATATCTAATAATAACGATTTAGAAGAAATAGTCCTTGCATCTAAGTATGGTGCAGATTTTGTAATTGTTGAGGCTACTGACTGGAAGATAATTCCATTGGAGAATCTTATAGCCAAACTTCAGAAGTCGGGAACAAAAATTTACGCAACAACAAGAAATTCAGAGGAAATTAGAACTATGTTCTCTGTTTTAGAACTTGGTGTTGATGGTGTTATATTGGAAACAGATGATGTATCTCAAGTTGAGAATTCGCACGACCTGCTTGATAATCCTACTTTTAAGTTAGAATATGCAAGAATATTAGAATTAAAGGATGTAGGAATGGGTGAAAGAGTATGTGTAGATACAGTTTCGATGATGACCATGGGTGAAGGTATGCTTATAGGCAGTAAATCAAATTTCTTGTTCCTGGTACACAACGAATCTGTAGGTTCCTCCTTTACCTCCCCACGACCATTTAGAGTAAACGCTGGAGCTGTTCATTGCTATACTGTCACGTCCGATGGAACCACAAAATATCTATCCGAGCTTGAAGCGGGTGTGGAAATTCTCGTTATTAGCAAGGATGGAACGAGCAGAAAATCTACAGTAGGGAGATCCAAAATAGAATCCCGACCAATGAAATTGGTAAAGGCTCAAATAGATGATTCTAAGGGAACTGTAATTCTTCAGAATGCTGAAACGATAAGGTTGATCACAAAAGACAATAAACTGGTATCCGTCACTGATTTAAAAGTAGGTGATGAAGTCCTAGCTTATACCAAATCTTCATCTGGAAGGCATTTTGGTATGCCAGTGGATGAATTTATACTAGAAAAGTAGAGGAGATCAATTCCAATATTGTTCTGATAATATTCGACTCATTACCAATTATTCCAACCCTAAATAAGATTGGTTATCGTACCCTTAAGATTATTTGGGCTCAGTGGGTATATACGAGAAATAGAGGCAATGTAAACCATTTTATTCCATGTTGAACACTAATGATTAACCGTTCATTGAACTGGTGGGTTCATATTGTAGGCAACGATTCCATACTTCCCACCAGTTAATCTTGGTTTTGCAACTATTTGTACTCCCATTTCTCTCAGATGAAAATTTGACAAATTGAATATTATCAACTCCAACATTCTCGAATTGGTGAGATTACTCATCCGGTACTAATAATAAGTAAAGAAAGTCAAGTAATGGTTTATCATCTCAATGGAAGGATCTGATTTTCTGAGTACCTCTTGTTGCTTATTGTAATTTAGAGACGAAATCATGATCCCCCTTTTCTTAATCATCGCGTAGGTACCATTAATTTTTTAGCTAATGAGATGTAAAAACCAAGTATACTCTGGAATCCTGTAGATCTTACCTGCTTATTTTATTAATTTAATTTATCATCAAGTTTATTTTTTTTAAGTATGCGGGATATGGGCTGATTAATGAACAGAAAATAATTTCATGTTACTTGAATTTCAAGATTCCATTATCCGGGGAGACTGCAGAAAGATTCTATCAGGACTATCTGCAAATTCAGTACAGCTTACAATTACTTCCCCTCCATATAGAAATGCTATAGACTATGAGGCACATATTGAGAAAAATGGGTACTATCGTGGAAAAGCAAGAAAGGAAACAGGCGAGTATCTTGATGAAATGGTTCAAATTTTTAATGAGCATATCTATAGAGTAACTAAAGATGGAGGTTACTGTTGTATAGTAATAGGCAATGAGGTTGTAAATGGAACAATTATTCCCCTACCGCATATGCTGTTATCAAAATTGGTACAGCCTTTTGGAAATTGGAATCTTCATGAAGAGATTATATGGCACAAAGTTACAGGTGGTACTAATAGGTATGGATCATTTGTAATGAATCCATATCCTAAATATTTTAGAGCTAATATAATGCACGAATTCATACTTGTTTTAAGAAAAGGAGATGTAAATAGTGGAAGAACAAACAGAAATGATATTCTTCCCGCAAAGCATGAAGAATTTACAAAAGAGATTGCAAATTCG
>DASUMD010000236.1:0-6803 GCA_036277875.1 Nitrososphaeraceae archaeon | reverse complement strand
ATAAATCTCATATTAGTAACTTGAATTGAATCAAATCTCATCATATGCTGAGACTTTTAGGTTCTATAAAGTAATATCAGAGCAATATAACGACCAGGTAGTTTTGGATTCTGTCAAACAATTAGTACCAGATAAAGTACTAAAATTAACCGCCGACGAAAAATCTTTCGAGGCACTCCTACATTGGTTCAAAAATACCTTTATGAAGTGGATGCCAAAAGAACTACAATGTGCAAGATGTAATAGCCCAATGAGAGTTCAACTTGGAGATGGCAATTCAGCAACATTTCGAAAAACAGAAATTCACATATGTGATGTATGTAGTTCAACTCAAATATTTCCACGATATGACAAAATACTGAGAATTGCAGAAACAAGAATCGGTAGGTGTAGTGAATGGTCAATACTCTTTGGCGCTATTGTAAATTCGTTATTAATTCAAACTAGAATAGTACACGATTATCTTGACCATTGCTGGAACGAATCTTTGATAAATAAGAAATGGGTGCATATTGACTCAACTTTAGACTATCCCATATCTTTTGGCCATCCTTACTATTATGAGCAAAATTGGGGAAAGAAGTATGAATATGTATTAGCATTCTCCGCTGACAGTATAGAGGACGTTACTAAACATTATACTCAACAGTGGCCTATCGTTCAGAAAAGAAGAGGAAAGAAAGATAAAGTAGAAGAATTCAAAGAGATTTATTAGAGCATAATCTGGAAATCATAAATGTACAAGCCAGCTGCCTCTGTAACCGGATGAGATAGAAGCTTTTAAAGATTCAGTAGAGGACTAGAAACAAATACAACAATTGGATGAGCGATATGCGATATTATTAACTGATGAAGTTGATGCTATATTGTGATTTGCGAGGGATTTACATTGCAGATTCAATCATAAACTACGATTAGGGCGCCGGGAGTGGGACTCGAACCCACGAGTTCTTGCGAACATCAGCTTACGCATCGGTATTCATAATTTTGATCTCGAGGCTGACCCCTTTTAGGGAATCATGCATATCTTACCTAGCTTGGGTACCCCGGCAATTGGATTTAGTATTGATAATCTTTATAATTCTATAAATGTTGAGCACCTGACCACAAATAAACATCAAAAATTATATAATGATCAACTTATCAGTACTTCAACCTATGTTATCAACTACTGAAATACAATCACCAACTCCAAATCAAATAAAAACATTAACTTTGACAGATCTGGTAATAATGAACAAATTATCAGTCTCTTTGAAAGAACAAATTAAAAAATATATTGATATTGATCCATTTACTACTGATGATCCATTTAATGAAAACGATGATTATGAATACTCCGTTATTTTAGATAAAACCAATACAAATAGGGTGGTATCTATACTTGCTACAAAAAAAGAACCTACTGTTCAATTGCCTTGGGAATCTATAGTTGGCAATCAATTAGTACATCTACCAATATCAAAATCAGAAGCTGCTGCATTGAAACATGAATTAATGCCAAAAGACACCAACAATTTCTATCCTTTCAGAAAGTCGACAAGAATTGCTGGATATATTATGTTTGCATTTCAAATATGTGGCTTACCGCCGCAATCTTCTCTATCTCAAGACATGATGTAATCCACTTCAGATAAGGTCTTCTAATGTATATTGTTGAAATTCTATGCATTGGCAATGAATTACTATCTGGTATAACGTTAAACACAAACGCTCATTGGTTATCGAGGAAAATTACAAAAATTGGCGGATTCGTTCGAAGAGTGTTAGTAATCAGAGATGATTTGAATGAAATCCGCTTGACCTTATTAGAATCTCTTAACAGGAAACCCAATTGGATAGTAGTTTGTGGTGGATTAGGTCCAACCTATGACGATAAGACCTTACTGGGAATTGGTAAAGCATTGAAAAAAAGATTGATTTTGAACAATAATGCATTGGATATGGTAAAAAAAAGTTATAGAGACAGACATCAAAGAGTGAAAATGAATAAGGCCAGATTGAAGATGGCAGTAATTCCAAAAGGGTCTACTCCAATACTGAATCCTGTTGGTAATGCACCTGCCGTATTACTTTGTGTTCACAAAACTCAAATAATATGTCTACCTGGGGTTCCAAATGAAATGAAAGCGATAGCGACAAGAAGTATCCTACCTAGAATCAAACTAGAAATAGGCAATTTTACAATAAGGGAGATTAACTACTATGTTCAGGGTATTAGCGAGGCCATGATATCATCCAGACTAACAAAAATAGTTGCATCAGCCCCAAATGATAGATTATATCTAAAAACCCACCCACGAGGTTATGTTAATAATATTCCTACGATAAGAATACAATTAGTTTCTAAGGGATATAATGAAGAAGTAGTTAAAGACCTAATCAATAAGATTTCAAAACAGCTCTTGGCAGTAATTCGAAAAAATAAGGGTAAAATATTAAAAATATCATAGCTTTAGGTTGTTGCACGATGAATAGTGCAAATCAATATCATAATCATGTCAAGAGTTGCTAGATCAAGAGCAAATTAACGTAATCAAAAAGAAATCCAAGTCGTAACTATCTTAACGAATTATTAGAAATTTACTTTAAATAGCAAATACTATAATTAGTATTATAGCATAATAAAAGTGACCAACTATTGACAAATAAAAATAATCTCATCAATCCAGAAAGGATACTTTCTCAAACACTAGATGAATTGCGAATAACCAATAATAAAATAAAACAGAATACTTCCTCAATGGTGAAAAATCTGGAAACTTCCAACAATGATGAATTTTGGATAAATATTATGAAAGCAATAGTTGTAATATGCGACGAAAATAAATACATTTTTTCAAAAGCTGAACTTTGTGATTTTCTGACGATCGGAGCAAAAGGATTGGATAACAAGAAATATGAACCAATAGTTAATTCAGAAAACCAATTAATGAACAAAGTAGTAAGCGATACGATATTTAGTATATACAAAGACATAATGGAGAATTACGATAATGTTGATAATGATTTAAAAAACTATTATCCAAAAATCATTCTGAATATTATTTCAATTATCAGAAGAGGTTCCGACATCAGTGGTGAAAAGGTAAATCTTTATGGATTGGAAAGATATTATCTGAAAAATAAACATGATGCAGTAAATAAGAAATTAGATATTTCTGAACCAATTGTTGCTGATGTGCAAAAAACCGATAATATAGATGCTAAAAAGCCCAATGATAATTCTTCCCTACAACCTTTGATACCTCCTTCTGTGAAGGAAAATATAATGAGCAAGAAAGATCTTGTCAATAGCCTTAGTGTTATTACCGGAAGGAAGAAGAATGAACTGAATGAGTTGCTGGCGAAAATACCAGAACAAGATTTTAAGAAAATAAATGACTTGTGCATAAACTACAGTAAATTACAAAAATATTCAAAACTTATTGGAACAGAGGAGTTTAGTCATCAAATTGAAATAGAATTGGGAAGAAAACTTAATGATAGACAACTACAACATGCTACAATCTCAATCAGGAAAGTAAAGACATATGTAGAGAATGTGCTAGATGGCAAATTTGTTCCACATGGTTCACATGGAATAAATCATGTAAAACATAATTTAGAATATGGATATCAGTTAATGGGACTAATTGAATATAGACGCAGAAGGTATTCTCATTCATACAACAAGAATTAGAAAATTTTGACCAGACTAGTTTAAGATATGAATGTCATTGCTATAGAGTTTGGTCTTTTGGAGATATCTTATGCTTTCTGGCCATGAAAAATAACAAGACTCCAAACAATATCAAAACTAAGGCAAGACCCTGGGCACCTCCTCTTGGGATTAAGATTATATAAAAAATCGCAAACAAAATACAACTAATACCTTGGAAAAAGTACTTGAAGACTTCATCAAGTTTAAATTTCTTGCCAAGTACAGCTATTGCAAAAAAAGCTATAATTGGGTAAATCGTGAGCAAAATATACTGATCTATATCGACTCCATTATGAGGCAAGAAGACTAACTAATAGTCATTATGATTGAAACAAATATCTATGTTTCCTTAACATGAAATCGCAAATCATTTATTTCAACTGCTACTTTTCTTTCTATCAAGGATCTTGCGTTCTCGAAAGGTAAAATCGCAACGTCTTCTTTTATGAATGGACCATATTTTGCCATATCAACTCCCATAAATTGATCCGTAGATTCCATAAATCTTATTATGATCATTTTGGACCTTATGATTCTCGATATGGAATCTAAATTATTCACATTTCCATCGATTAAAGATTGTTTAATCAAATCCTTTCTTTGGGATACTTTTCTTTCTTCTTCAAAAATATACTTCTCTTCATCTGTCAATTTAGAATAATCATCAGTAGATAATGAAAGGGAAGACAAATTTCCGTTAGAATTTTCTAAAAGCTTCCGAGTTCTTAATTCAATCAATGATTTTGTAGATAGTACCAGCAATCTTATCAGTTCATGGTGCACATCTAATTCTAGGTCTTCATATTTTTGGATGGAGAGTTCTTTTATCAGCTGTGCAATTTTCTTATAAATATCAGGTGATATACCCTGGATCTTTGGAATTTGCGTTTCCTTTTTAAGCAGTTCCATGATAAAATCTAAGTCGATCTTTCTTTCAGAATTTTTGCCGCTGCTATTATCATCTATTTCCGCCAATAATTTCTACCTTTTTGGTAATTTCTATTTAAATACCAGTTTATTAAAATTTTAATCTACTAAATTTTTTAACAATGCAAAAAAAGAGTACACACTCTACAAATCAAACATAATTCTATTGTCTCAATTTAAAACTTAATTATGAGAATAATATAATCGGTTCTGATTGCCTTATAAAATAGTTAATGGAGAATTTGAGCCCTTAACGTATACTAGCGATGATGTTCTACTTAAGATCAAGGAAGAAGGAATAAAATTTCTTGATTTACAGTTTACTGGATTATTCGGAAGATTTCACCATACCACAGTGGCATCTAATATGTTAAGGAAGGAAGACTTTAAGGACGGATTACCAAAACTTGACGGTTCCTCGATTAAAGGCTTTACAGAGATTCATGAATCCGATTTAATCATAAAGCCTGATCCTTCCACATATGCCTTAATTCCGTGGATAGAAAAGTATCCCACAGCCAGACTCATATGCGACATTCTATCAGGCGGAGAAAAGAGAGCGCCCTACCTAGCTGACCCACGTGGAATAGCCAAGAACGCAGAAAAGTTCGTTAAAGAAAATGGTTATGATATCTCATATTGGGGACCGGAGGTAGAATTCTTTGTCTTTGATAAACTTCAAGTAAATACTTTGACCTCATTTCATAGTCAGAGCTATGAAATAACTTCTCGTGAAGCACCATGGTCAACAGAAAATGTTGGATATACTCTTAGGTTGAGGGAAGGATATCTTCCAAGTCCACCTGGGGATACTCTCATGGACTATCGCCATGAATGTGTTGATGTTCTGAGTTCAAATTTCGGTATAATTTGCGATGCCCATCATCATGAGGTAGCAACTGCAGGACAATGTGAAATAGATATTCGCTATGACAGCATTGTTAATACAGCAGACTCAGTTCAGAGTTACAAATACATTGTCAAGAATATTGCGAAAAAGCATAATATGATAGCAACAATGATGCCCAAACCAATCGCATTGGATAATGGTTCTGGAATGCATGTCAATGTAAGTCTCTGGAATAAAGGAAAAAATCTATTCTATGATCCAAATGACAAATATGCCGAGCTGTCCCAAACTGCAAGATATTTCATTGGTGGAATACTGGATCACGCAAAAGCTCTGGCAGCCATTGTTGCTCCCACTACCAATTCTTATAGAAGGTTGATACCTGGATATGAAGCACCTGTTTACATTGCTTGGAGTACGGGTAACAGATCAGCAATAATTAGAATTCCTGCACATTATAAGGGTGAAAGATTTGCATACTTAAAAAGGATAGAATTTAGAGCACCAGATCCCTCATGTAATCCATATTTGGCTTTTTCTGCGATTGTTGCTGCTGGTCTTGACGGAATTAAAAAGAGAACCAAAACAAATGATCCTGTTGATGCAGATATATTTAAGATGACTGATGCCCAAAGAGAAGAACATAAAATTAAACAGTTGCCGGCAAGTTTAAGAGAATCAATTGAGGAATTAAAATCTGACTCAGAATTCTTGAAACCAATATTTGGTAAACATGTTATTGAACGTATAATTGAAGATGCGGCTAAACAACATATGGAACTAGCTGTACGTCCGCACCCACATGAATTTACCATGTATGCTGACGTATGATCATACATTACATGAATCTGCTTATTTGTGCCAATAGAAATGACCTGCAATGAATAGTCATTCTGAAACAATTATTTTTTTGTTTCTTATATCCTGACTTAATTGAACGAATTTAGCTTGAATATCTTTGGGGATCTTATTCTGAAAACCATGGAACGGCGCTATGTATATTATTCCATCTTCGGTGGTTGAATTCTTTGTCGATTCTAGTCCGGGAGAAAAAATCGTTCCTGTAAAGTTGTTCGTACTTATCATTTTGAAAACCGAGTCATAGGCCTTTATTGGGTCCAAAACAAATGATGTCACTACGGTATCAGGAGCTAATTTATTCTGATCTGAGACAGCACCAAGTGCATAGATTCCTTTCTCTTTAGCTGCGTTGATCACTCCCTGGCCAGATGTATCAGCTACATGCAAAATAAAATCTGCACCTTGTTTAATCTGAGACAATGCTGCCAACTTTCCTTTAGTTTCATTATCCCAATCACTCAA
>DASUMD010000235.1:0-5667 GCA_036277875.1 Nitrososphaeraceae archaeon | reverse complement strand
GAGTAATCGGAAGCCTTTGCAAAAACTACTGCCGCACTACCGTTACCCATTGTGATATCGCCTTTCTCCTCAATGAGCAATTCGGCAAACTGAACAGGTACCAGTACCACAGAAGTATAAGAACTAACGCCTAATACGCGTTCGATAGGTGTCTCTGGAGTTTCTGTATAAGCCCAGGTGTCAGGTACCTCGATAGAAAAAGAAAGACCTCTAAAAGTTTCCAGGCCGATTGCACCTTGTAAGGAAAATAATGAAAACAATAACAAAATTGTAGTTGTTGTGATGACAATTAAGTACATGCTCTCAGCTAGGAATCTAAAACTTTTAATCGTTTCTTAAACTGATGAGTATAATACAATCTCCCCCACGTAAGCAGGTGAACTTTAAAAAGTCAAGAATGCAATTATCTAATAAAGGTTCTTTCTGATTTTGTTAATACATTTTTTGTAAGTGACATAATTGATAACGAACACTAAAAACGACGTGGTTCTGGCAACAGATTTCACGACGTGCACTGCAAGACGAAAATAAGACCGAACATTTCTATCAGTGACAATTGAATATATAGCCATGTCCAACTTTATCACAGAAGAAAAAAGGATTAATGAGAAATCATACTAGAAACTAGTTTACTAATAACCTGTGATGTCCTACCTTTACCAAAAGCCGATTCTGAGTATTTAGAATTGGGTGTTTGTCTTCTGACGGCATTAACTATTTTCTTGCTATCAACTCCTGTAAGGACATTCCATTGTCCGATGGTTTCAACCCATTCGGTATTCTTTCTCATGGTAATACAAGGCACGTTTAGTAAGTACGCTTCCTTTTGTACTCCCCCTGAATCAGTAATGACTTTTAGGGAATTTTGTAACAGCGCTATAAAATCTATATATCCCACTGGGAGTAACGTTTTAACATTCGAACACTTTAAAAGTCTATCTAAGAGCCCAAAACTTTTGAACATTTTTTTCGTTCTAGGATGTATAGGAAACACTATGACATGGTGCTTGAGCGCTTCAAATGTCTCTAAGAGCTGTATAAAGAAGTACCTTGAACTGGTATTTTCAGCCCTGTGCATTGTAAGGAGTAGAAAAGATTTTGATTTCACATCCAATATGTCAAGTATTTCTGATTTTTTAGAGATTGATCTTGTCTTGTCTATAATTTCAACTGATAAATCTCCAGTATAGTATACTTTACCTATTATTTTTTCCTTTTTCAGATTATTGACAGCGTTCCTAGTTGGCGCGAATAAATAATTGCTCAGGTGATCCGTCAAAATCCTATTGTATTCTTCTGGCATAGAGGGATCGTAGCTACGCAATCCAGCCTCAATATGTCCTAATTTAATATTACATTTATTGGCACATATGGCTCCAGCCAAGGTAGAATTAGTGTCACCATAAACAAGAACGAGATCAATTTGTTTATCAATTAATTTATTCTCTAAACGTTTAATTATTTCACCTAACTGGAAACAAGAACTTCCGGATCCTATTCCTAAGTGGATATTTGGTTTTGGAAGTTCAAAATCTGAAAAGAAAATATCCGACATTTCATAATCATAGTGTTGACCTGTGTGAATTATCAGATGCTTGATTCCTGAACTCTTCAGTGATTTATGAACCGGTCCCAATTTAACAAAATTCGGTCGGGCCCCTACGATAGATGCTACTTTCATTTATTTATTCAAGAACTAGCAGAATTAAGATATAAATATCCACTTATTTTTGGAGGCATAACAAGCGACACAGTAAAAAGTATGAGCTTTTATAATCCGAATATTTCAGCTATTCTTGTGTTCTGTATTTTTCTTAATGCTTTTCTAATATCTAGATTATAGATGTTATCATTTTCGTCCACTGATCTTACATTTGACTAAATCCGGAACGTAATATCATTGCAGAGTTGTGTTACTCAAGTATTGCTTGTCATGCATGTTAGTTGGAGAGTATCGATGTCATAATTTGATCAGCTATTTTGCTCGATACACCCACAGCGCCAAAAATATCTTGTGATAGCTTCAAATTTTTTTTAGCTAACTCGTAATTTCTTTCAAGCCGGTTTACACATGTCATTAAAGTATTGCCTTTACTAAATGCCAATTGATTTGAATATCCACCAATTGTTTCTATCCACTCGGTATTAGGTCGTAATGTTACCGAGGGTACGCCAAGTATACAACTCTCTTTGGTCAAACCCCCTGAATCACTAATTATGGCATAGGCATGTCTGATTAGCGACAGCGAGGTAATGTAATCAACGGGTTTCAGCTTGATGATGTTGCCTAGAAATCTTGTTAATCCGAACTCGTGTATCCGCTTTCTTGTCCTTGGATGAATAGCAAATACTACAGTCCTAACATTAGAAACTTTGTCTAACTCTCTCAGAATATATTCAAGTCTGGAAGGATCGTCTACGTTGAAATCTCTGTGTAATGTTACGAAGTAATACTCATGTGGGTTGATTTTTGTTTTGCCAAGGAGTGTAATTTCCTTCAGTTTTTTTCTAACGAGATCTATGGCGTCTACTATGGGATGGCCTGCAAGATTTATGACTTTCTTATCCACACCCTCGCGCAATAAATTTCTCGCACAATTGGGTGTCGGAGGGAAGTGGAGGTTTGCAACATGTGAAATCACAACTCTGTTGATTTCCTCTGGCAGAGTCTTATCGAAAGACCTGCATCCGGCTTCAATATGGGCTATGGGAACTTTAAGTTTTGCAGCTGCTAAAGAAGATGCGAATGCAGTTGTCGTGTCTCCTTCTACAATAACTAAATCGGGATTATCTCTTATCAGGGCATTTTCTGAACGAGTAATTATTCTTGCAGTTTGTTGTGCATGCGAACCAGCACCAGAATGAAGATTGTATTTTGGTGATGGTATCTGTAGCTGCTCCAAAAATATATCAGACATTTCCTTATCATAATGCTGTCCAGTGTGACAAATTGTGACATTACAATTTTTTTTTTTAATTCATGTATGACAGGTGCCAACTCGATGAATGTTGGTCTCGTTCCAATGATAACCATAATCTTCATTTACCTCCTTGCTATTCGGTGGGCTTAATTTGTGTTACCATAATAGTTTTTAGAAGATACCAGTTGCATAGAACAATATATCCGGCTGCGGATCACAAGTACTCTAGACACTTGTGAAATTAGTGGATTAAAAATTACTTTCATAGTTCTAAGACTGTTGAATACAAATATGAACATGAACTAGTCATGGTTGATAATTGGTCATCTTGATTTACGCTGTTCTGTACGCTTCCAAAATTTTATGTTCTACCTTCTCCCAAACTAAGTTTGTTTGAGCATGCTTGAGACTTCTAAGGCGCTTTTCATTCAGTTCATCAGTGTGTGTATTATAGTATTCAAGAAGACTGCTTAGTTCTTGGTAGTTTCCGAATGTATCACATAATGACCCAAAATCATTAATGACTGGATGGAGATCATCAATCGTTATTAACCAAAGTCCACAGTGTGCATATTCGTAAACTTTGTTAGGAACACAATACTTATGAAACCAATGTCTACGCCAGGGTACTAGGCCGATATGACACTGCTCTTGCATAATCCTATACGCATCCACCATTCGAACCAAGCCGAAGGATTTTATCGTAGGTGTGGTTGGTCCTGCAACACCTATTCTAGCAAGGTTACCTACATGCTTTCGATCTGAAAAGATCGCATGCAAATGCGAAATGTCTCTAAATGAAGATGGGTTCAAGACTGGATCTCTACCCAAGTAAACCGACTGTACTTTCCCGTTTGTTGCTTTGGTAAGATTGGTTGATTTCATCTCGTTTAGTCGAGGATAATTTGGTACAACAAAAACATTTTGGCAATATTGTCTATGATGATCCGCAATTCCTTCGCTTACCGTAATTATAGGATGTTTTCTCCCTAATTTGTGCTCAAAAGCTGCCCATTGTTTGCCCTTGAGTTTAGCTTTGACCTTTGTTTTTACACCCGTAGCTTTATCGTACTCCGCTCTCACTTCAACTGAATACAATTCATGATCGTCCAGCACCATTGGTATACCCAAGGAAGATGCGTAGCGTCCTGCGAATATATTATGAGCATGTATTAAATCCGGTCTTATCTGACTGATAACACTCTTCAGCTGTCGCTCCAGTATCCTAGCCTCCCGAGGATATGGATACCAAGGCCAATAGTTTAGGAATGAAGCAAGGGGTTTTGCAAATTTTGCTTTACGCACGAAATCAATTTTTAATATCTCTTTAAACGCATCAGTATTCAATGGAACAGATTTATTAGTCCCACAAAAGAAAACATCGTAACCCGCTTTTTTTCCGGTTATAGCACTATTTACTATTCGGGGATCGTCCAAGTCACCATCGTTGAGGTGGAGAATTTTGAGCCTACTCAAGAATCTAATGACAATACAATTATCCGTATCTTAATTCTTACTTCGCTTGTTGATCTTTCTAACTAGAAAATTAAATACCTAAAGACGAATCGTGATTATATGTGCGTAACAAAATCCCTAATTTTGAGTCGTCAATCTATACCGTCTACTTTTATTTCGACATGAGGTGAAATATTTTTCTCATCCTTTTGCAAAAGGAATACAACAATCAGGTTCATATCTCTTGACTTCTGGGGCAGCTTCGGTAGCTAGAATTTCAAATTTATTTTTATGCACTCTTTTTTATTCTATTGTGTGTCAGTGCGTTTCACTTTACTGCCTGAGCTTGATTGTCAAATGTCTCATTACAATAGTGAGAAAATATAGTCGAGAATTTACCAGATTCGAGTCAATTGCAGTTTTGAACAATACTTGAGAAAGCATTTAGATTAGTACAAGTAGATTAATACTTTGGAATCAGAAATTTGGGCACTTACAGCGCTATAATGACATGCAGAAATTCCGAAAAGGATATCAGAGCAGCCATTCTATCCTTAACCAATCAAAGCATCAAGCCAGATTATGTTATTGTGATAGATGACGGTTCCACAGATAATACCCCTGCTATTTTAAAAGAAATTAACTCAAGAAATAGAAATGTTTACGTTATAACTAACCCAGATTTAGGATATGATATTGGAAGAGTCGTTTTTAACTGGAATAAAGCGATTAAACTAGCGAAGGAGTTGAATCTGCCACAAACAGATTATCATATGATTAGCAGTGACGACGCACAATATGAATTTCGATATGCTGAAAAAATTATGAAGTACATGGACTCCGATCCCTTAATAGCCATTGCGTCTGGCGACTATAATAATGACACTTCGAGTAAACCTCGGGGTAGTGGTCGTTTTATTAGAAACTCCTTCTTCTTCTCAGTCCAAGGCTATTATCCTGAAAGGATTGGCTACGAGTCAGCGATCTTATACACCGCATTAAAGAATCGCCTAAAATATTTAGTAATCCATGAAGCACGTTACCTACATACAAGACAATTAGGAGCTAATCACCATTTTTATGAATTTGGTGCTGGCATGAAGACGATGGGCTATCACCCCCTTTATGCATTTTCCAGATTTGTGAAGTATTTCTTGTTAGGAAAACCGATGGGAAGATTGGGTTCTATACGTATGTTTTATTACTACTTATCTTACAAACCAAAGGATGAAGGGTATGATAGTATGTATGATTCCGAGTTTCGAAAATTTGTAAGAGTTATCCAACTTAA
>DASUMD010000234.1:0-3537 GCA_036277875.1 Nitrososphaeraceae archaeon | reverse complement strand
TCTTCGTTTGCGTGGATCGATGGGAAGGAGGGGATTAATGTTTGTATCTTACTATGGCAAATCTAAGGCTTTTATATCAAATTATCGGTCCTGGAGAGAATATGATTCAGTCGGTAAGACGGCCGAGGTCGCTTCCTCAATTATAAGCCACGAATCAATTCATCTTGCATTGAATAAATTTTCTGTAAATGCTTCTGACAAGTTAGATAATCTATTCGGAAGATCTAATTCATGGGAAATTTATCCACATGGACTAGGTGATTTGAATAAAGTCAGAAAGGAAAAACGCAAAAAAAGGAAAATCCGACCCATTTCTGAAAATTTGTGACACTACCGAATAACAGATGGAGGCGAATAATAATGATTAAATTGGCTGCTGTAAATTTTGGAATGTATGTCGATTTACTTTACTCCACAAGATGCCAATAGAATCTTACCTGAAGTAAAAAAACTATTTTCTAGCATTATTATTCAAAAAAATAAGGTAATCAAGCTTCAAGAAGAATTACAACGGATGGTTAACGCTGGAACGAAATTTACCAATTTCATAACTAAGAAACAGGAGCTAAACAAAGCCGTATTTAGATTGTATGAATCAATAGCAGAATTGGAAAATAAAGGAGTTATGATCAAGAGTGTTGACGAGGGTCTCTTAGATTTTCCGTCTTTAAGGTTTGATGAAGAAGTATGGCTTTGCTGGAAAGAAGGTGAGAATGAAATAAAATTTTGGCACAGAAAAGATGAAGGATTTATGGGAAGAAAACCGTTAGCAACTACTAACGTAATTGATCGTTAGCAATTAGAATCAATTCTTATCCACGATTAATATGTTATCAATCGGATAAACTAATAAAAGGATTTTTTGAGTTTAATATCTGATCTTCGGTAGATAAGCAAATAAAATATTCACTTGAATTGTAATACCCTCTCATAAAATTTAAATCAATATTTTAAACAATGATATTAATGTGTACAATCTCAAAACGCTAGGCCTCTTTGTGATTGTTATCTAGTAATAGTAACGCAGATGCATTCCAGACATGTAATGTAAAGTGGTGTCAATTGAACGGTGGTGTGAATGGATCGACCACCTCAACGGTACCCATCATACCAGTGTCCTCATGTGGAAGAATGTGGCAATGATAGACGAATCTTCCAACGAAATCCTCAAATGGGATACGGACTACCACTTCACCATTCGCCGGAAGGATCACAGTGTCCTGCAAGCCATGTGCCTCATAAGGTTGACCATTCACCGACATTACTTGGAAGTCATTGATGTGAATGTGAAATGTATGATCATCGCCATCGATATTTTTAATGTGCCATTCCTCTAGGTTTCCTAAGTTCACTGTTTGGTCGACCCGGTTATGATCAAAAACCTTGCCATTGATCATGTTAGTTCCCTGTTCGCCAAAGCGGTTCATTGTTGTGTTGGACTCGGACGCAGAGTAGACTAACTCACGTATTTCGTGGACCCCTAGATCTCCTAGGTCATGCATTGGTACTAGACTCAATTCATTGACTTCTGCTGTCCCAGCTCCAGCATTGCCTTGCACGTTTATCGTTGCTAGGTTTACCTCAGGATATGGGTGCGTAGTACCCCCCTTGTACGGGAGCATTTTAAGAGGATAAGTTCCATTTTCTCCGCCAGTAACCAGCACGGAGAATCGCTTACCAGCGGCAATCACAAGGTAATTTGTATCCCAGGCCTCCCAAACAGGGCTACCATCTTGTTCGATGACACGGAAAGTATGACCTGGTAGTGTTATATTGTAAAACGTTCCGGGATCAATATTCGCAAATCGCCATAGTTGAGTCTCACCTGGTGAAATACTTACAACAGGATTTATCTCTCCATTTATAGTCTGATATGTTGGGGAAGTATAGTTAAGGTGCCAATAATGCCATGGAAAACCCCTCATGATAAACGTCTGCTGAGTGATATTGCGCAACACATCAGGTAGCAAGTCCTCTAAACCTTCTATCACGAGCAAACCAGATAACCCACCACTTACTTGATCAGTAGCGAGACCATGCAGGTGCGAATGATACCAAAAAGTTCCTCTTGCATGATCGATCGGAATATCCAGCACGTACTTTGCAGTTTCTCCTGGTCCAATTACACGAAAGATATTGTCCGAGCTTCCTAATGGTGACACATGTAACCCGTGAAAGTGTATGTTAGTAGGTTGATCGAGCTTGTTGACATAGTATAGGACCATCCGTTCGCCAGGCTTCACGTGTAGCGTTGGACCATTAACCGAGCCGTTATAGGTTATCGCTTTGACTGATTCGTTTCCAACGATACCTTCATGCTCATCAACGATAACTGTCGTTTCCAAGATTCCTTCATGGCTGTACGCCTCACTAGTCTCAGAGAAATTCATCTCTTTAAGGGGTGATGACTGTCCCTGACCGTCATTACCAGTCAGGTTCCGATCGAAGGCATTGGATGCACTGCTGCCGAGAGCATCTTGGCCTGTAATAATGACTGTCACAGCTAACATAGACAGAGTAATGAATACAAATTCACGTGACCCTAGAACCATAATCCATAAAATTATGAGATAGTACTTAAGTCTACTGTCTAAGCGCAACTGTTTCTCTTTAAAATAACAGAAGGTGAAAAAGCAATTAAAGATTTAACTTTGCACATCTGACTCTACTAGGCATTAACAGATTTTATTTATCATCTTGTTTGCTTTTCATAAACATTAATATTATTTGGTTTGTATATTGACAATACAAAATTTTGATTTGTTAACTCTATTGTTTTAAATCCGAATATAAAGGATTAAATCATGTTTTAAAACACCTTTTTATGGTAACCATAATAAATGCTTAATGACTTTATTTCAAGTTCCCATGACTTTACGCTGAATAAGAAAAAAATTAATACTGAGAGGGATCCATTTGAGATTTTTAAGCAAATTTACATGAGTTATGATAATGCATTCATTTTAGAATCTTTAACCGGACCAAAGGAACTTTCAGAATTTTCAGTAATAGGTTTTGACCCCGAATTTACTATCAAGTGTGATAGAGGAAGATTTCAAATTTATCGGAATGAGAAAATCATATCCGAAAAAAAAGTAAAGGATCCACTTTTGGAATTAAGAAGAATCATGCCAACAATTAACGAAAAAAAACTCCGGTATATGGGGGGCGCTGTGGGGTACGTCAGCTATGATGCAATCAAATTTTGGGAAAAGTTACCAACAAAAAGAGCTAACAATATGTTCCCCTTGATGGAATTCGGAGTCTATACTGATGGTTTGATTCATGACATAAGAGATAAGGCAACTTATTATTTTCATATTGGTAAAAAATCCAGACTTACTGAAATAGAAAAAATATTAAATTCCAAAAAACAATACTTGGCAAAATCTTTCTCTTTTTCAAAACCAGTTTCAGAAACAACTAAAAACAAATTTATTTCTAAAGTGAAGAAAGCAAAGGAATACGTATATGAAGGCGAGGTCTTTCAGGTAGTAATATCAAGAAAGTTCAATTTTAGGATCCATGGAGATCCTA
>DASUMD010000233.1:0-3571 GCA_036277875.1 Nitrososphaeraceae archaeon | reverse complement strand
TGTATCACCTTATAATCAAAGATGTTACCATATGATTATACTCACATACTTCTCAGGTGCTTATCAAGAAATGACAATGTCTTGTCCCATGCATCTTTAGTTTCCGTGGGAGCATAATTATCACCGGAGGGGTTTGCAAATGCGTGACCAACTCCTTTGAATATGTATATCTCATTTGGTATGTTGTTGGAATTTAATGCTGATTCAAATGCCTTCACAGTATCAACCGGTATAGAGCTATCTTGATCTCCAAATATACCGAGTACTGGCCATTTTATCTTTGCAAGCGTTGCATTGTCTGTTATCAGTCGACCATAATATATGATAGTAGCTGAGAGGGGATGATCCTGACTGTTTAGGGCAAGCTGTAATGACTGTGCTCCTCCAAAACACCACCCTAATGATGCTATTTTCTCTGCATTAACATTTGGAAGTGAAGCAAGGTACTTTACAGCAGATTGTAGATTAGCGGTTGCAATATCTGGATTATCTCTGATATATTGAGTTAGTTCCGATGAACGGTTTCGATCAGTGGTAACCTCGCCTTTAAACAAATCGACAGCTAATACCACATAGCCATTTCTAGCTAAAAGATTTGCCATATTCTTGATATGGTCATTGAGTCCCTTATTTTCATGTATCATAACAACTGCAGGAAGTGTGCCGTTGTTATTCCCACTCTTGTTCTCGTTTGATTCGCTAGGATACACTAGATATCCATTTGCTTGATCATAATAGTTTACAGTTTTATTTTGTAAATCAACACCAGCATTAGCATCTAATCTAGTAAGATCCGTAACATTCGTTACTGTGTTAGAAGATTGAGCCTCTACTAATTTCACAAAAGTGCCTGATACTATTCCTGAACCAAGTAGGATAACCAGGAAAAAAATTCCAGAATATATTTTGTTCAACACATGATAATACAAGATATTATTTATATTTTTTATGCAAGCTTATTACACCTTGTAGGTAAAGCCAAGCTATCTTTACTTGTAATAATCTCATTTTCTTGTAAGAATTCACGATATAGGTAAAAAATGGATCAAAATGAAATTATATCTATCACAAAATTATATGAATAAACAACATTAAATTAAAGTAACACCAGACTAAATTTTTGCTTTATCATTATGTGTCTAATTGACAAAAAGCATAAAATTTCAGAAGCAACTCTAGGATCTAAATACGATCGAATATATTTGAAGTGAGACATCAACTACAAAATCTTGATATTAAAAAAAATTGCAATAAAGAATTAGTTATCTTGCTAGGTAACAATTATAACAAAATCGGATGGATTTATACTCATTATACAGACTTACTGCTCTTATTGGGAATTGAGGACCGATTCTCTTTTATAACGCGATAAACAAATGCAATACTGATATGAGAGAAAATTTTAGTCTATTAAGATACGGAGCTGCTGGAAGTACACTTATTGCAGGAATTTTGCATCTCTCATTGGTTGCAAACATAATTGATAGAAATTTTAACACGGGTATATTATTCTTGATCGGCGGATTAGCTCAGGTATTTTGGGTTCTTCCTACTGCTATGGGTTGGAGTAGAGCCTGGTATTATGTAGGTATTGGAGGAACTCTGATATTCATCATTATTTGGGTTGTTACAAGATTTCCAGGCAATCCTATTAACGGTCGAGGAGGCTCCATTGGCGAGACAGCAATTGCAATAGAAGTATTTCAGGTAGCATTTATTGTGTTGAGCATAATTGTCTTATCCAGAGATCCAAAGGTAAGGAAATAAGCAAGCATTCATGATAAGTACTAGAATGAATAGCCAGGACCCAACGGTTATTCATTAATCGATACGAATATCCTGAACGATACCAGCAAATGGGTAAGAGATATCATAGTTTCACTTCACAGTAACAATAACAGCATTATAGCATAATTACCATGAGTAGTGACGAACTATATTATCTTATGATTGATGAATATGGGCCTTGATTTTTTCCTGCATCTCAGGTTTGAGTACGTCCTCGCGTGTGTATCCGTGATCTTTGATTGCATGCTCAATTAAGTTATCCATCAATTCTTTCTCTGATTCACCTTTTCCTACAAAATCACAGTCTACTCCAACTTCTCTACATGATACCGATAGCATGGAAAATTATAGGGAGAAATAGTATTTAAGTATAATAACAATTACTTATCTAGTTTCCATGTTAGAGAATTGGTATTCGTTTGACGTGCGTTGTATTCATGATATTCCTTATCAGAAATGCAACAAAATATGATTTTCCGCATAAAGTTGTTATATAACATGAAGTGCTTTTGGTTGATGAAAATCATTTGTTTGGCTTGAAATTGCTTGTTGTTTATTTACCAACATGGAAATAATGTTGCGCGCCGTAATTTGTTTCTAGTTGAGAGTAAAAGAGAGAATATCGCCTCAATCAAACAACTTTAACATTCTTAATTCTCTAGAGACGATGTATTAGATGTAGGTGTTGGTGTAGGCGCACCTGCACTTATAGGAGCCTCTTCAAGATCAAGGTTCACGGTGAGTACATTTGATATTGGTGTTCTCTTAGTCACGTCGGTGAACGTTATGTTTGCCAATATACTCTGCATGGACTTGTCATGAAATGTTGTCTTTAGTTCTTCTACGCCACCATTACTTTGAGGAGTAAACCCGCTTGGAATAGAAGTAGTCCGTATTAATGATCCATTTGGAGCGTACACCTTCATCACTGCATTTATCATTTCATTTTCGATTGATTCATCCTCAATAGTATACTCTACACCTACTCTGACTTGATTAGCGTCAGTATTTGTTAGGGGCACAAAGCTTGAATTGGACACAGAAATAACTACTCTCTCGTTATTCTGTGCGAATGATATTGTAACAACTGTTGGTGGATATAAAATAAATATAGAGACACCCAAGACTAACAATATCATATATTTTTTTAAATTGGACATAGTAATTATTCAGCCGTTATTCATTTAGCCTTACTAAATAAAAAATCTTTCTTATTGGTATGTTTGAATTTGAAAATTAATTTTAATTAGCGACTGGTGATCTGGTTAAATGCACTGTACGCTATACAGGTTTCATAATTTCATCATTGAATCATCAGAGACAAAAACTTCTACCACCTTATTCCAAGCGTTAGCTACGTTCTGTACATTATAACCTCCTCCACCGAGACCGATAATTCTTCCACTTGATTTTTCATGAGCAATCCTGTGCAGTACTCGAGCAGCATATTCGTGTGATTTATCAGTGTATTTCAAATGGGTTAATGGGTCTCCTGATAAACCGTCCGCTCCACATTGGAAAATGATGAGTTCAAATTTCATAGATTCAGTAAAATTTTCGATTTTCGTAAATGCTGACAAAAAATCACCATCAGTTGCACCCGGACGTAGAGGCAAATTTAACTTGGTGCCTTTAGCACCTCCTAAGCCGGTTTCTGATTCAAAACCAGTTCCAGGATATAAGAAAGAACCATCTTCATGAATATCAGCTATGAGTATATCAGGATCGTCTTCAAATTCGTAAAATACTCCATCTCCATGATGGGCATCGATATCAACATACA
>DASUMD010000232.1:0-3939 GCA_036277875.1 Nitrososphaeraceae archaeon | reverse complement strand
GATGACTATCCTTCCGATTCCAACGCTAATTGCCATTTTGCTGCATTCGAGGCATGGCGCAAAAGTTGAGTATAATGTAGAACCCTTGGTACTTCCAGTTCTAAATAGGGCGCATTGCATTATTGCGTTTGCTTCCGCATGAGTGCAAAAACATCTTTCCAGATTTTCCCCAGACTTTATCTTGTTATTCTGTTTGTCCAGGCATCTTGGACAACCACCATCAAAGCAGTTTTTGATTCCCGAAGGAGTCCCATTATAACCTGTAGAGATCTGTCTGTTGTCTTTAACAATTACACAACCAACTTGGCGACTCAAACAATTTGATCGTAATTTTGCTATTTCAGCTTGAAGCATAAAATATGTATCCCAATTCGGTCTGTTTATCATCTTCTAAAGAGAACATCTGTGATTATTTAACATAATCGATTCTTGAAATTGGAAAACAATTCTAATGCATTTACAACTGGAGCAGTTATTTTTCATAATGTTCAACAGGTCCAGGCAATCCCATTTCTTTGAGTAATTCTTGGAATTCGTTCTTATCTCCATTGACAATAATACTTATTCTGCCCTGGCCGCTTTTTCTCAAATTATTATTAGTTTTCAAAAATTGTCTGATATCTCTTACAGCGTTAAGAGCAGGATCAATGACCTTTATTGAAGGATACATCGAAATAATATTTGATCTAACGAATGACAAGTGGGTACTTGATAACACCAAGACATCTAAGTTTGTACCTTTCAATCCTTCAAGGGTCCTCGATATGGTATCATGTGTATATTCATTATCCTTTAGAAAAATACCCTTCTCTACGATCTCTATTATCTCTGAGGCATCAAATTTAGTAACAAAGATATCTTGAGGCACATCTGATTTGATGTGTTCATCAAGATGCTTGCTATTTATAGTTGCTTTCGTGCCCAGAATGCCGATATGTTTCTTTTTTGTAGTCTTAGAAGCTTCTTTTAATGGGATATTCACACCTACGACTGGAATAGGCGTCATGGATCTTATCCTGGTCAACATTTGAATCGATGGAGTAATTGAAGCAACAACAATTATTTTTGGAGAAAAACTCGATAGGATAGCGATTGTCTCTTTCATTATTTGTTCAAGATCATCGACTGATTTTTCCCCGTAAGGAAAATTTTTCCTGTCAGCAAAATAGATAATATTTTCCTTAGAAATCTCGCTCCGTATGCCTCTAATCACAGATAATGATCCTAGTCCAGAATCAAATACCGCTATCGACCTATCATGTGTTATCAAGTTTCATTTTATTAACTGCAAACCCAATTTATATCATCATTAATCGGGTTATTCAAGCAACCAAAAGCATCAGATTGACAAATTAATTCATGTCGCTAGGAAGTGAATAAAAGTTATTTTTACATAATTATATGAACGAAACATTCGGATATTGTGAACTTTGTCGGCTGTCCTGATAGCAATATTTACTCTAATTTACTATCTAGTGTATCAAGTTGAGATAATTGTTTACTAGGTCTTCATCTACAATACCTTGGATCACTTTCGAAGCTCCGTTTGACAATTTAATATCCAGAGCCACAGCACTCAATGGTATTTCAAAGTTTGATATAGCATTTTCATTTTCAGTTTCAAATACTTTTTGTGCAGTGCCATTAGCTACATTAAAACAAGAAATTCTACCTATTCTTCTAAATCCCGCTCCTCCTATCCTACCCCCTGCAGAGCCTTGTGACTCCTCAACAAAGAGTATGAATATAGTGTTCTCCGTTTTTTTACTCAAGTCAATATCGTTTTTACATACTACGATTTTTCTCGAACCCTCATGTAATGCTGAATTTAATGATTCTGAGTTTTCTGCCATGGCAATTCAAACGATCACAAATACAGAAATATATCACTTTTGATGGAATCTGAATTTCAAACACAGGTCACAAGTCACTCGTTTTGATTTTTCTTATTAATTCCAAAATAGTGTCAACATCATTGGCTTCTGGAAACTTTTCGAGGTATAAATTAAAATACTTGAGCGCCTGCTCGTATCTCTTTTTGTGAAGAAATACCATTCCTTTGTCTCTTAAGCTATGTTGATCGTCCCTATTGATACCCAATATCATTTCGTTTACAAGATCGGCACTGTCAAAGTCCTGACATTCAAAAAAGCTCGTTTTAAGATTGTTCAACATTCTAATAATAACGTCAGGATTTGAAGCCTTATCAACCAGTTTTCTGGTCAATGCAATATTCATTTTTGGATAAAAATGGTCCAATAGTTCTTTTAGAGAGTAATCATCCATTATTCTTCCTTCATTAAATGGATCTATTATTATTTCATTTTCTTCATCATCTAAAACATGTTTTACCATAAAGTGGGATGGAAAATTCACAGGATAAAGTTTAAACTTTAGCGAATTGGCCAATTGTATATATAATATTGATAGTGTTATGGGATTTCCTGTTTTTCTCTTTATTACCGTATTGAGCAAACTGTTTGAAGGATTGTAATAATCATCTCTATTCCCCTTAAAATTTTCAATCTTGTACAATTGATGATTTATTTTTTCTATAAATTGAGTGGGTCTGAATTCCGATGAACTTTTCATTGACTTTGCGATCTTTTTACCAATTTCATCAATTTTTGCCAACTCGTCTTGAATTACCAAATTACTGTATGCCACTATGCGTGAAATGTGTAAAGCATATTCTGCTAATTTTGATGGATCATTTAGTGCCATTTGACTCACAACATTTGTTTGCCAATCACTCAGTGCTGCCGGGATATTTTTAGCCATTAATCATCTGAATTATTTGTTCCTTGAATATATAATTTTGATGAACCCGAGAAAATAAAGTCCGGAATAAGAATATTTGTGAAGTTGATTTTGTTCGGAATTCTTGAGAGAGATTAAATGTTAGAATTTTAAGTTTTGGATAATGTACGGTTAGCTTTTTATTAATAAAAATATACTAGATGTGGAGGCAATCAGATTTTGGATTTGACTATTGAAGATAAACACGAGCGACTCAAATATATCATAAAGGAAAGAGGTATTGTAATAAGGGATGTAACTCTATCTAGCAACAGAAAAAGCAAATTCTACTATGATATCAAGTCGATTGTGAGCGAGCCTGAAGGTGCTGCTCTTATTGGTGAGTTGATGCTTGCCCGCATATTAAAGATTGAACCCAAGACAATGTCAGTAGGAGGGCTAGAATCTGGAGCAATTGCTATTGCTACCGCCATAGTATGTTCTAGTTATCTGTTAACACCAGCAAGCACGGTTTCTGGTTTTTTTGTCAGAAAAAATGTCAGAACATATGGCCTTGAAAAAATGATCGAAGGATTAGTGAAGGACCCAATAGCAGTTGTTGATGATGTAATTACAACCGGAAAGAGTGTTCTTGATGCGGTAGCTGCACTGCGTAATCAAGGATTTAGCAACATCAATATTGTCAGTGTAATTGATAGGGAATCGAAAGAAAACTTGCTTGACCAAAACAACTTACAATTTCACTCATTGTTTAAGCATTCTGAATTTGCAGAATATATTGACTCAAGATTGGCTGAAAGTTGAAATGATAAACTAACGTAAAGTTATCTTGCTTTGTTAGGTAACGTTAAGGTATTCTGATTTGATTACCATCTATTAGAAAAGAATGAAAATTGCTTTTACTAAACTAATTTGATCTCATTGATTCTCAGTGTAGTTTGCAAGCACGTCATTATTTGTAAAAGTAATAAAATTATTATTGCAACCTGATGAGATCATAAATGATTTCATTTATTCATTCAATGATTCTTTTATTATGTAACTATTATGCGATACTTCGGGTAAGTCAGATATTGCTGGGAAAATACGGCACATTTCTTCATGTTTCTTTATGAAGATTAATCCTGCTTCTGCAGTTCTGTACAGTCCTGTAACCTCAGAATATTCCATCAATCTCCT
>DASUMD010000231.1:0-8382 GCA_036277875.1 Nitrososphaeraceae archaeon | reverse complement strand
AGTGATCCATTTTCTCCCTTATTTATTACTGCGAAAGCAGGTCCATTTAATACAAGCAAGCGTGCACATTTCAAAATATTGTTCTCCTTAAACAACAATTTGGCCTCTGATTCATTTAACATTATTCCATCAACTTTCTTTATCATCTTAATCACATCGTCCCTTTTATTAATAATCCAAAAATCCATTGTGTCACAAATTACTAACTTTGGGCCGGAAAATAATTTCAGTATATTCATATTTTGTACTGGATCATTATTTGCAAGGTAAACATACTCAGAATCAATATAATCATCCGGTATAGTTGATTGGTAATTTGCAATTACATTAAGTTCAGTTTTGTTAGTTGTTCTCTTTGCAAGATCATAGGCAAAAGAAGAATCATAATGGAAGGTTTTTTCGGTTTGACTAATGGTTAACCCTCTGATATCAAGACGGTTTTTTAAAAGCTCTAAATATGCTGCAGGAAAATCATAACCTACTATCCCAAGAAGTGATGTGGGCACGTAATTCGAAGCTGAGATTGAAGCAAATGTAGCTGTGCCGCCCAACGTTCTTTCAACAGTATGAAAGGGCGTCCGTGTAGTATCTAATGCAATGGTTCCGAATATCGTTAGCATGCAGTTCGATTAATAACAACAATAAATAAGTGTTCAACAATATTTTGCATATTGACATCCGAGACAAAACATGATAAAATAGTGATTGGGTTTTCTGGTGCATCAGGTATTATTTACGGAATTAGGCTTTTGGAGATTCTACACTCTATTAACATTCAAACATACCTCATTATCAGTGAATGGGCAAAAAAAAATATAGAAATTGAAACCGACAAAACTTTAGAATACGTTAAATCTCTTTCTTCCGTTAACTACGATAATTTCAAATTAGACGCCTCCGTATCAAGCGGTTCTTTCCTTCATGATGGGATGGTCATAGTACCATGTAGCATGAAATCACTTTCAAGCATTGCAAATGGTTACGATGATACGCTTATTTCTCGTGCGGCATCTGTTACCTTAAAAGAGTCACGAAAACTAATCATTGTGCCAAGAGAAACTCCGCTTTCAAGGATTCATCTTGAAAATATGATCAAGTTACAGGAAGCTGGTGCAATTATTCTTCCAGCCATGCCAGGGTTTTATCATAAACCGTCGACGATAGATGAAATAATTGATCATTTGGTTGGCAAGATTCTTGATCAATTAAAAATAGAACACGATCTGTTCAAGAGATGGAAGGATCAATAAAAGAATTTCTCACATTATTTTTCCCATTAGAAAACCTAGCATGGCTTAAACAAGAATAAAATACAAATAGAAAATCGAAATAAGAAAAATAATAAAACAAGATGAAAAGATCATATGAGCTTATCCATAGTAACGATTTTGAGCGGTCTCTTAATTTTCCCAGAGTTGTAACTTTTCGATTTTTGATCTCCTCTTTGCTTGATAGAGCATTTCGTAGACTGTCTTGTGAGATCTTCCATTAATTAGTAACATTATTGCATCGATAGCTAGCTTTGTTTCTTCATAGTTGCCTATCAAACCTATTATGTGTCCATATATTGAAATGTAGGTGTTAGTTAATTCCTCAAGATTTTTTCTAGCCTTCCCTTTCTCGCCAATAATCCTGCTCTTTATCCGATTGGTAGAATTGGTAGAGCTTGTAAAATTACGAAGATCTAAAATTTGAAACAGTGTTTCCTCATCTAAGATCCTAAATGCCCTTTCAGGGGAAAAACCACTCGAAATAGCAGTGATGATGTCTCTTGCCTTTAGCGCTCCATATCCATCGAAATTTTTTGAAGTTGAAGATACTGTTATCTCTCCTGTCTTACTTTCAATTTCTATCTTTACGTTGCATTTTTTACAAATTTCGTTTTTAGTTTTTCCCTTATTTCCTATAACTACGGAAATTCGCTCTTCTGGTATATGTAGTGATAAATTTAGATGATCATTTTTGTCCAATAGAAAACCCTACTTAGAACATGACACTGTAATTATTTATTTATTGTTTGACTTTTTACGCTTAGTAGGATTCTCTGAATCTATAAATCATAAGAAATGGAACATCTGAAAAATACTTGACACTGGACTTCTTTGCAAGATTCAATTCAATTGCTTTATCAACTATATCTTTACCGGCGAGATTAGAGATAGATGATTTTTTTAAAAAAGATTCTATTTCACTTTCGTCTGCTACTTTATCCATCCAGTAATTTTTTTTTATATCTATTGTAATATCACCATGTTGGATTTGCTTATCAATCAGATAGAGATCACATACATTTACCATAAGTGAATCCTGATATCTAATAGTTCTTATTGCGTATTTAGACGTCTGGTCCTTAGAGCTGCTATTGCTAGAAGTCAAATGATACTTTGATGCAGACGTATTTAGATAAGTTTTGTGTTTGGACTTCCAGTAATAATATTTCATGAACCTTTGAATAAAATATATCAGTGAATTCTAGTTGTCATTCATCATTTATTGTAATATTATTACTAAAAATTAATACTATCATTGGACCATCAAATTAATTAGCCTCTGCTACATATTTTAGGTCGTAGAAAAATTGCCAAAGGACCTAGAATACATGAGGGACAAGAGGAGTTTGGACTATGGTTCCATTTCAACTCATTATAAGAGAGTCCTTGTTGTCTGTATAGACCGAGACGATGACCTAGGCAAAAACGGAGGAGTTGAAAGCCCGGTGTTTGGAAGAGATCAATGTATAAATGCAGGAACTAGGTTAGCAATTGAGGATCCAGAAGATGCCGATGCCAACGCAATCTTTGGTGCCGTCAAGATCTATGAGGAGCTTGTGACAAAAGGTTATGAGGCTGAAGTTGCAGTAATCACTGGTGCTTATAATAGAGGAATAGAAGCAGATGAAAAAATATCTTCGGAATTAATGGAAGTTCTGTCAAAATTCAAGGCCGAGGGGACTGTCATTGTTTCCGATGGAGAAGATGATGAAACTGTAATCCCACTAATCCAGGCAATAGTTCCCGTAATATCCATACAGAGAATAATCATACGGCATAGTAGATCCGTTGAATACTCGTATGCTGTTTTTGGAAAATATGTAAAGATGTTAGTTTATGATCCAAGGTATTCGAAATTCTTCTTGGGCGTACCTGGGGCCCTACTCATTTCAAGTGGTTTTGCTACGATCTTTGGTTTTACGAGAGAAGCTTTGGCCATAGTTCTTAGTGTATTGGGAGTTGCATTTATAATCAGGGCTTTTGATATTGACAAATCACTAGGATCGCTTAATAGGACTACACCCTCAACGTTCATCAGGATATTTTCAACATTTGCGGGGATCATGATAATCTTGGTAGGCATTGCTAATGGTATATCGGACATACCGGACGGAGCTATCCCGAAGGACGCTAGTCTCTCAGAAATCATCACAAATAGGGCCGTGGTAGGAGCTTTTGTTAATGGCTCAATAACCCTTATTTGGATAGGTCTAGCTACTATTTTCGGAGGAATACTTCTTAGTAACTGGTTTAAGGGGAGCATTAGGATTCTTTCAGATATCCTGAGGTTAGTTGTACTTGGTTTGATTTACATACCTGCAATTCAATTTACTTCAGTTCTGACTGAACAAGCCAATCCTTTCAATCTTATTTCATCCTTGCTTATTGGTCTAGCTATTACACTTGTTGCTACAACATTTTTGTTTCAATATTTCAGAAACAAAAAAGGTGGAGAACAACTGAAACATTAGGACCATTACCTACATAGCGTTATTATATGATTTAAAATCAATTAATTAGAGAGCAAATGTATGGTTTTTTTTATTACCTCATCAATAATAATTGGTTTTATAGATTCTATGAACGCAAACTAGAATCGCAAATAAAAAAAGATTCTCTACCAAACCACGTTGCAATAATATTAGACGGGAACAGACGATGGGCTAAATACAATTTTTTGGCCAATAAGGGTGCGCATGCGATGGGCGCGGACAAGGCCGAACAGTTGCTAACCTGGATCTATGATCTGAAGATCAAAATAACTAGTTTATACGTATTATCTATCGAAAATCTTGAACGCGACAAGAAAGAATTGGATGATATCTATAATCTACTTGGAATAAAACTTGAGAAATTATACAATGATTCCAGAATACACGAGAGGGAGATGAAAATAAAGGCTATTGGAAATATAGAAGTTCTTCCGCAGTCAATAAAAGATATTCTATTCAAGCTCGAAAAGGAGACCAATCATTACGACCTCACATATCTAAATATTGCTATCGCATATGGTGGACAGCAGGAATTGGTTGAGGCAATCCGAAAAATTGCTCTTGATGTAGAAAAAAAAGAACTACAAATATCAGATATTAACGAACAATCAATCGATTCATATCTATATACCTCACATTTGCCACAACCAGAACCGGACCTTATCCTAAGAACTTCTGGTGAAAAGAGATTGAGCGGATTTCTGTTATGGCAGAGCGCATACAGTGAATTGGTATTTATGGACGTTTTCTGGCCAGAATTTAGAAAGATTGATCTTATGAGGGCAATAAGGACATTTCAAAGGCGCCGTAGAAGGTATGGCAAATAGGAGAATATTGATATGGCTATCATATTCCAAATATAATATCATTGCCAGAACATGGTGATTACGATCAAGAAAAAATAAGGTGGTTTTGTAACAGGTGGATGGACAGGAAACAATGGTTAGAGATTCATGGCTATTCTCCAGTTTCTACGGATATTGATTTGGATGAAAAAGACGTTACAGAAACCAGTTAGTGCATATGGTTTTCAAATTGAGATATTGGTATGATCACAGAAAAATCTGCAGGTTTCATCCTAATTTCTGATAATGACTCTCATAATAATGATCGTTCTGTATTACTACTTCATTATGTATCAGGTCACTGGGATTTTCCAAAAGGAAATATCGAAATTAACGAAAATGAACTGCAGGCGGCTACCAGGGAATTGAAAGAGGAGACAGGAATAGAGAACTTTACATTGTTACCAGGCTTTAAGTACATATTAAATTATAAATACACTAGAAAATCAACTTTGATTTCAAAACAAGTAACTTTGTTTCTTGCCTCCACAAAAGTAAACAAAGTAAGAATTTCACATGAGCACATAGGATATCAGTGGACAGATTTTAACTCTTCAGTAAAAAATTTAACATATTCAAATGCAAAAAACGCATTGATTTACGCCATGAAATATTTAAAGGCTCTTCCTTCAAACACAAATCACAAGAATCCTGACTCTTAACATTATGATATCTTGCGTTGAAACAACATTTAATGTTAAAATAATCTACAAATGTAGTTACGAATTATTTGATCAAAATACAACAATTTTTCTAATCTAGATTTCGTCTAAATCGAGCAAGTTTGATATTGTCTTGCGTCTATTTTTTGAATGTAAAATAGTTCGACCAATTATTAGAAAGTTGCTTCCATTATCAATCGCCAATTTTGGGTTACCGCCCTGAATACCTATACCAGGGGAATAAATAGGAATACTAGAAACGGATGAGATATATTTTAGAGTCTTCAAATGTGTAGCTCCTACTACAATTCCATCAACATTACTTTTTTTGGCGTACTTTAAGAATATCTCAAAGAGCGGCAAAATCTTGCTTTTATTTGATTTTCCCTGGAAAACCTTCAGGCCATATCCTTCGCTAGCGTTTTCATGACTCATATAAACAAGCGAGATTACTCCCATTCCAAGTTTGTGGGCAAAACGAACAAGCGATTTTAATTGTTTTTGTCCAATTATTGGATTTACTATTACTGAATCAAAGCCCATTGAATATAAATATCGTAACGTTACCTGGTTGGTATTACTGATATCATTCAATTTTATATCGGCTAATGAAAGCAAGCCATACGAATGTATCATCCTGTTTATTTTCGCAATGCCTTTATTACCAAATGGTAGAATAAGATGAAAATTTATTTTGATGCCACATAAGAATGGATAAATGTTACTTATCAAATTTTCAATATACTTAAGATTATGATAGCGTGGTTCTAAGTCTAGTGCAAGTATTATGAAACTTTTATTATCCATCGAAATATGTGCAATGCGATCTCTATACGAGGAATCTTTATTCATCAACTTTCACTAATGGATGTGATCCAAATAATTTTATCAATTTAATGTAAATATATCCATGTTCCTGTATATTGTTAGTAAATGTTGGATCTTCTGATTTCAGACTAGAATATCTAATGAAAGAATAAGTAGGATTTTCAGGAATTGTTGCATAATAAAAATAGGACACTCCATCAGATTCGGCCATATTCAGAGCAGTCCCTACAACATATTTCGACTTCTTTGTACTATTGAAAACAAAGAGAGGAAGTGGTGATTCTTCATAAATCATTTTGTAGGACGCAATTTTTACAATACTTTGGAAATTGCTCAACTTTATTGGTGCATAATTGGAGTTTTTTGCACCTTTAGGCCTCCGCCAAAAAATGGGCGGAAATTTGTCAACTGAGATGATCGGAGAATACATCACTGATGGATTTTGTATGTTTTCTACTATTGACACATCTTCAATACCATTCGTATTTTTATATGCAAGATATTGGCCACCACTTGGATATTTTACGTAATAAATTACAGGTATATTGTTCAGAAAATCAATTTGAGTTGCCAATAAATCATCATTGGCAGACTTGAAGGAAAAAGTAAGAAGTGGAGTTCGTTCAAAGGCACAGACTAGTCTGCCAAAATCTTGAATAGTGGAAACTTCAATAAAGAAAGGTGACTTAATTTGCAATGCTCTACGTTCTAAAATAACATTATTAAAATCATGCGAATAAAGAGGTTTGTTTAGACAAGCATTTGTTTTGAATAGAATGTAATTTAGGAGTCTTTTGAATTAGTTTTCTGTTCGACGATCTATTATGTCATATATCTCGGCTCCGGTTCCTATGAGGACAACTTTAACTCCTAGTCTGTCCTCTATCTGCTGAATGAAATTCTTTGCTTGAGGAGTTAATTTAGAGTAATCTTTTAGACCCGCACAATCAGGAAAGACCACATCTAATTTGGTAACGGCTATTTGCGTTGCACTGTTTATCGTGACAGATTTCTTGGCCAATTCCATATTAAATGGAGATGCTCTCCTTTGTCTTCCCGTCACACTTCCATATTCTACCCAACCCAACTTACTAGCCTCATCAGCTGTAATTTCATTTTCCAATGGCCCACCACCCACACGAGTCACATACGCTTTAAAGATCAGGATGACGTCGTCGACCTTCTTAGGTCCTATGCCAATATCTGAACATATTCCTGAAGCAGTAACATCTTTTGAAGTTACAAATGGATAATCACCGTGGTATAATGATAGAAAAGTTCCCTGCGTTCCTTCTATGAGTACTGATCGGCCCCCGTCAATTGATTCATTAACAATGTCAGACACACATCCAAGATAATTCTTAAGCTCACTTATGTCCTTAGCCAGCTTAAGGATTCTTAAGGCACGGTCAGAATTAGCCGGACCTGTACCTGTTCCAGTTGTTCCAACAATTTTTTTGAGATGTGCATCTTCCATATCGCGCCTTATGTGCGATTCATCAATAATTCCACAATGATTATCAATTATTGTCCTGTTTCCTGCATTATATCTCTGAAATTCTTCTTTAAGGACACTTGGTGTGACAAGTACTCCGGCACCTATCAAGAGTTTGGTTTCAGGATTCAAAACAGCGCTTGGCAACATCCGAACCTTGAAAGTTTGATTATTATAAACGAAGGTGTGGCCGGCATTTGCTCCAACTCCACCTCTTACAGCTATTTTTGGTTTATCCTTTATGGATAAATATGCGATTATCTTTCCTTTTCCCTCATCGCCATAAAAACCTCCTACAATAACTTTACAAGTCATTTTCTATTTCAATTAAATTACAAGTAAATATAAGGATAATCAAGCGTCCTAAAACATAATTGGACGAAGAAAGGCTAATTGAGTCTTTGGAATTTTTCATTGATACCCGTGTATTAATCCTGTATCAAGTTGTCAAAGTATAAACATCCAAGATTCAGAATATTATAAGATGACACAATTTTATATAGTCGATTCGGAATAATCATATTATTTAAAATGGATTATACAAAGGTGTGTAAAGAGATATTAGATCTGGATCCAAAAATTCGTTTTGCCGGTGTATGTGACGAATCTGGTGAGATCAAATTCGGAGGTCAACGCGAAGGACTGGCGAACTTACTAACTGCTGAAGAAACAAAGAGATCAAATTTGCAGGCGCTTGCTAGATGGGGATTGCGCAATTCTCTATCTTCCAAAGTCGGCAAAGGGAAATATGCTATGGCAGAATACGAGAAGATAAAACGCATTACTGCT
>DASUMD010000230.1:0-2395 GCA_036277875.1 Nitrososphaeraceae archaeon | reverse complement strand
TCTCCTGTACCATGTACATATTCACGAATGGCCCACGGAAACAAAAAAGTTGAATCTGCAGATCCATATGTTGTGTTATGTAGGAATGTTCTTCCACTAATTACCATGGGTAATTCTCCCTTCACTGCACCATTGTGGGTGTACTTTGCTTGGCGTTTCAAAAAATTCTCTATCACTCTCAAGGAGAAATCATACTGGCCCATGGATAGATATCCTCTTAGAGACCATCCCGTATCACGTGCCCAATAATTGGGAAACCGCGGAAGTCCCGCACAAATTCCTTCGCCAAGATTATCGTAATTTGCCTTTAGGTATTCAAGAGCTGTCTTCGCCTTTTTAAGTGCCTTTGTTAATTTAGCGATTGTCGAATTTGAAATTGAACTCGAAGATGCATGATGTATAGTAAAAGTAGATTTTGAAATATCATTATGATAATTTTTTGTTACTTCGTACAATTTTTGATAATTATCTCTTATGTTTTTGTATTCATTTAGACAATCCTGAGAACTGGTGAAATCACCAGCGCCTATTAATGCTATTTCCTTAGTTAGCCCTTCCTCAATCTCTACATCATAAGATAATTCCAAATCATTATCAAAAGAATCTGTGAGTATTTTGGAAGGTTTCAAATTCTTTGGAGAAATACCGATAGTGCCAAAGTAGTGCGCTACCCCTTTTTTTGCTATTGTTCTAATCTGTAGACAGTTCTCTGATTTATAATATCTTGAAAAATTACTTTGAGAAATCGCTGCTAATCCATAACTTGTAATGTTACCATCAATTAGGAAGTGCACCCTAATTTTTTTAGTAGTCTGCTTCTTTTTATTCGAATTGAATATTTCATCAATTTTTTCGGAATCAAAATTAAGTATCTGAATAAAACCTTTATTTTCGATTGGAACGAATAAAGTTCTTTTAACATGAATTCCGGCGACTTCGTGATGAGTACGTAAACTTCCATTTTCATGTCTTGAAGAAATGACAAAATTTGGAAGTCTTTTTCTAACACCTTCATCTACTGAAATTTCTACAATTATTCTTCCAAATGCTCTGGCAGGAGGTACATATAATCCTCCATTATCATACCTTGCACCCATCCACGTCCAATTTGCCGAAAGCGCTCCATTTGAAGAACACACTATGTATGCCTTTCTGCCCGAAAGTACCAGCGGTGATGCAAAATTCATAAACATTGTCTCACCGTAAGCTTGGGTGTCTGATTCTTCTGGCAAATTTGATGAAATGATTACTTTTTCTTTCCTATTGCTCGTAAAGTCGACAAAGGTAAATGGAATAATTATTTGTTCAAATCCCTCAAGCTTACTCATTATTGTTATTTTGTGTTTCTTTTGACTGTCTAGTTCCATCCCTATAATCAGAAACCTGGCACTTTGAAATGGTTTGAATTGAATTGGTCTTGATTCAGATAATGCTGATGCATTTACTATCGTGTCTGATGTAGCTATTTGAATTGATTTTTTTGATAGTGGTAGTTCATCAACATAAATATCAAGAGATACAATGTTTCCACCCAATGGAACAGGTGGATTAATAAGAGAAAATATAAAGCCACTTTCCTTGACATTTTCATTCATAACAATTGCATTTTTGAGGCTCCCTTCAAGATATGAAAGGACAGTGTGAGTCTTGTCAAGCGTCCTCGTCATTATGCGTCTCCAAAGCGTCTAGATAGGAAATATTCAATAGTCCTCTTATTAATTGGCATTTTAACCTATATTAAAACTATTGATCGAAAGATTAGTTTGTATAAATAAGTTTATAGTTTATGTAATATTGTTTAACAACGATTTTATGAAATATTGCTCATAAGCAGTGATAAATTGTTTGGGTAAAGTAAAAATAAGAAATCTCGAAATTGGAAACGGAAAACCGAAAATAATGGGAATTATTAATGCTAGTCCTGAATCCTTTTATAAAGAATCCATTGCAACAGGCAAGAAAATTATTTCTGAGAGGGCTATTGAGATGGAGGAACAAGGCGCCGATATAATTGATATTGGCGGAATGTCTACTGCACCTTACGGTCATAACCTTGTTTCAGCAAATAAAGAGGTTGAAAGATTGCGAAATTCTATCAGTGCGGTTAAAGATGTATGCAGTATTCCACTCTCAGTCGATACACCAAGAGCAGAAGTCGCTAGAGTATCCATTGATATGGGAGTTGATCTAGTCAATGACGTGACTGGACTTAAATACGATGAAAAGATGAAGTCCGTTGTTTTTTCTTCGGGCTTGCCTGTTATTATTGGAGCATATGGAGATAGATCCGTAACTTATAATTCGGGGGATATTGCTGAAACAATTGACATTCTGCAGAAAAGTCTAGTCTTGGCAGATGAAAGTGGAATAAGTGAAGATAAACTCATTGTAGATC
>DASUMD010000229.1:0-4139 GCA_036277875.1 Nitrososphaeraceae archaeon | reverse complement strand
GGTTCGTCAAGAATGGCAATTATTGGTTTTAGTACAAGCATCTGCATAACTTCAGATCTTTTTTTCTCCCCGCCAGAGAAGCCTTCATTCAAATATCTACTCAAAAATGTTGTTTGAAGACCAACATTATCTAAATTTTTTTTCAGATACTCATGAAATTCCTTTACCGTTAAAAATACCTCTCTATCCTTCTGTTTCCCACTCAAACTTTTATTTAGAATGTTGTAAGCGTTCCTCAAAAAATGACTATAACCCACTCCTGGAATTTCTGTAGGGTATTGAAAACCTAAGAAGAGGCCTCTCTTAGCTCTTTCCTCCGTAGGCATATCAAGAATGTTTTCGCCGTCAACCAGTATAGTCCCTGATGTAACAGTATATTTTGGATGACCCATTATCACATTTGCAAGAGTGCTTTTTCCAGAGCCGTTTGGACCCATTATAGCATGAACCTGACCTCTGTCCATTCCAAAGCAGAGAGAATTGAGAATTTGTTTACCATCAATATTGGCTGACAGGTTATTTATATCTAAAAAAACCACAAATCTCTTGTTTTTTAAACATAATATAAATATTGAGTCACATTATTCAAAATTTAAATTATTCATCTTATATTTTATACCAATTTGTCAAGGGGTTTGTTCATTGGTAGGTTTCAACCGTTCCATTTGGGCCATATTGCCGCAATCAAATTCGCGTTCACCAATGTAGATGAACTGATAATTGTCATTGGTAGTTCTCAGGCAAGTTATGATACACAAAATCCATTTACTGCCGGAGAGAGACTATCTATGATAAAAGACTCGTTGAATGCAGATACCATGATAGATTGCAAAAAGACCCTGATAGTTCCCGTTCCTGATACAAACGTCCATTCTACATGGACTCATACTGTTGATATGTTAGTCCCCAAGTATGATGTTGTTTTTACAAATAATGCATTTACAGGTTACCTTTTCATACAAAGAAATATCACCGTGACAGAACCAAAACTACTAAATCGCGATAATCTTTCAGGCACTGAAATTAGAAGGAGAATGTTGAAAAAAATTAAATGGACTCATCTTGTTACTGAGCAAACACAAATAGTAATCCAAAATATTAATGGAGTTGAACGCGTAAAAAAATTGGCAAGTTTGTCACATCATCATAATATTTGAGTATCAAATATCAACGAATTATTTCGATTCATCTACTCTAGTGTAAAGAAACTCGATTATGGATATTAATAAATAATTCAAAAACGACAACAAAATAATTGAAAGTGCATTCAATATCAAAGAGAGAAGTACATGAAATCACAGATCAGATTAGTAAATCTTGGCCAACTAATTCCATTGGTACCATTAAGGATCTACAAGCTTACGTTATAGATGGAAATGTGCGGCTCCTTGTGGGAAACAATCTAGTTGCAATACAATTGGCACCTGACCTTATAATTCCACATCTAACGCAACATGATCTATTGAACCACTTTGCATCAGTACAGGTCGACATGAATGCAGTGAAACATGTTTGTAACGGCGCAAATATCATGAGACCGGGCATTACAGATTTTACTACTTTCAAAGAATCCGAGATAGTACTGGTAAAAGATCAAACTCACAAGAAGGAACTTGCAGTATGTATATCGCTAGTTGATGATGTGAACGGAAGGAAAATGGAAAGGGGAGTTGTTTTGAACAATATACACCATATCGGGGATGTATATTGGGAAACGAAAAAAACCATCAGGACATAATACTGTTGGCGATTTCAGAAAATTAGTGATTTTGATAATAAATCCTTCAATCATAGATTGATAGATTCTTGTTCAATTCCCTTTTTTGTTATCGTCAAGATATCAATACCATCACCACTTGCTGAATCTCTCTGTACTGACGACTTTATTGCCTTGATAGCAAGTTTCTTGGATGCATCTTCTGACATGTTTTTCTTGTATTCTGAATCTATCAGTCCCAAAGCTAATTCTGCTCCAGTACCTACTGCTGCATAGTTGTCAGGAAGAAGTGAACCTAATGGATCTAGTGTATAAATTTCAGGTGTAGTCTGTACGCCTCCAACAATTACCTGGGTCAGTAATGGAAAGTACCTTCTTTCGAACATTATGACTGACATTAATTTAGCGACAGAATTTGTAGCCATCTCCCTCCTTGTTTCTAATTTTCTAATCTTTGCGAGTGCTCCTACTTGTCTTGTCAAGACTTGCATATCAGCAACCATACCTGCGCATGCACTCGCAATTTGATCTGTTATTGGGAATATTTTCCTCGTATTCTTATTTACAACAAAATTTCCATACGAGATACGTTTTTCAGCAGCAAGAGTAATGCCGTCTTGATAAGTCATACCTATAGCGGTAGCACCTGGCATAAATTGAAAGGCCATATGATTGGTTAGTAGTTAATGTAGTTAGATTTAGTCGTTTCGTCGATTTTTAGACTGTGTAATTACAATAGGTCAAGGAGATTTTGTTATGAATGTGTCGTGAATCCTAATTGCCTCAGAAACCAGCCTGTTTTGCAATTCCAATGCATCCTTTCCTTCTGGATGTCTTGACTCAGCTACAGCTTGTGCTACTATGTTCATGATGTGCCTCAAAAGGAATTCATCTCCTCGTGATGATTCCGCCTTATATGTTGGATTTGCCTTGTTCACAAATACTACATTTTCGTTTATGAAGCTATATCTTGAATCAGTTTCATCTTCGTAGGGAATGATCTTGTATCCAACTTTTTTTAATGCAAAAGTTTTCTTAATTAGTGGTTTTCTTATCTGAGTTGTAACCGTTACATTTTCATAGTTTTCACTATCTGTGCTTTGTCCACTGTATAGGTAATTTGGTACTGTATTATCACCACCTCCCAAGGTCTGCTGACTCCTTTCTTTTTCACTTACTGTGTCTCTTGATCGTTTGATTTCGTTCTTAGTAATGTCTTTGTATTCATCATCTATTGATTTATCGAACAAATTATCTTCCGCAGGAATGGATGATGGTTTACTACTAGCTTTTGATACTGTTTTCTTGGTTTCAACTATCTCGTATCCTTCTATTTCTTCATACGGCTCGAGGGTTTCAATTACGGCCTGACCAAGAACTTTATCTATCTGTTTGTAAATTTTTGACTCTTCACGAGTGACAAGAACATCTTCATAGAGAGTAAGACTAGGTATGACCGTATCGACTATGAACTTTTTCATAAGGTTTGAAAAGTTCTCAAATTCCTTATCTTCTATTATAGCGGATTTATCAGCGAATCTAGATGTTAATGAATCGCATCTTACAAATCCAGTCACCCTGGGTATTTTGGAATCAAATCCGAATAAGGTCCTCATAACTATATGACCGCCTACCATTACTGCGATTCCTCGCTCATCTTCCGTTAGTGGTCTACGAGCTACAGTTATTTCGCCCACGATGTTTCCCTTGTCAAGGCCTAATGGTATTCTGTGACCCTGTATTTCCGGAACCCCTATCAATTCAGCCTCAGAAAAACTCCATTCTTTAAATTTTGCTGATTTTTTTATGTATACTTCAAAAAGTGGATGCCTAAGTACTGCCAATTTTCTAATTTCCTTTATTAGCCTTAATTCATCAACAAATGATTTGGGATCACTAACAACTATTTCTGTTCCATCTCTTGATAGGCGTGTTTCCCTGATCTCGTGCAAATTAGACTTGCCGGTAAATAGTGCATCTAGTGATTTTGTATCGATTAAAAATGATTTATGATAGTTACCCTTTCGAGTTCTAATTTTCATTTTTTCAAATGATGTAAGAAAAGAAAGTCTACCTGTTCCATATCTACCTGTTCTAACCCGTTTTAACTTTGGTGAAATAGAATCAACTTTCTTATGGGGTGAACCTAGAAGCAAGAATTTCTGAATCTCACTTTCATCCATTCCTGCATTATCCTCAATTGAAATTGAATTATCCCCAAGAATAGTTATTAGAACCCTTGTTGCGTCCTCGTCAAAGGCATTTTCAATCAACTCTTTTATGACGTCAGCAGGAGAAACCCATGTCTTTGTAGCAAATTCCTTGAAGAAAGATGGATGCACCTTTAGGGCAATTGTCATGGTTACTATGTTTCAATCTCTCACCTTTATTTATTACTCGTTTGTATTTTTATCAATCTCAT
>DASUMD010000228.1:0-5423 GCA_036277875.1 Nitrososphaeraceae archaeon | reverse complement strand
CCTCTTCTTGTCAATTCATTGAATATAATTGCAAGTTCTTTTTGGTCCTCAAGAGTAAAACCATTGTTGGTATAACTGGTAAAATTCGCAGTATTACTGATTGGATGGAATGGAGGATCAAGGTATATAAAATCATCTTTTTCAGCTTTTTCAACTAATATTTTCTTATAACCACTAACTCCCAAATTTGATCCAGACTGTTTCAATACAACACTCATATTGCGTAAGTTATCAGCATCACATATGATTGGATTTTTGTATCTTCCAATTGGAACATTAAATAAACCGTTTTTGTTTACGCGATACAGCCCATTATAACATGTTTTATTTAGTGCTATGAATCGAGCGGCGGTATCTATTTTGTTAAACACCCGCGTCGAATCTCGTAAGTAATAATAGTAATTTTTAGGAGATTTATTGTATTCGTTTTGATGGTAATTTAATACTGGAATAAGTTCTTCTACATGGTTCCTTATGACCTTATAGGCGTTAATTAAATCAGTATTGATGTCAGAAAGGAATGCGTTCCTATTATAGGAAGCGATATGAAAGAATACAGCTCCTCCACCAAGGAATGGTTCAAAGTATCTGGTAAATTTTGCTGGCATGAGATGAATTATTTGAGGTATTAATTGGCTCTTACCTCCCGCCCATTTTACAAAAGGGTGGCATCTGGGTGTTTGATAGATAAGTCCACAATTTTTCCTTGCTTCAGATCTCATAATGACTTTCGTTCTCAATCTTTAACTGCGAAGTATGCATATAAGTATTAAAATATTTCAAATATTGAGCTACCTCGGCTGTTTCATTAATTTTTTGTAACCTTAGTTGTTTTGTTTAACTTCATCTTATTTCCCGCTTTGGTCATTTGAATGTCGCATCTTGTGCATATTCTTCCTACCCTTGTACTTGTCATCGTATCAGTAGGAGTTAGTTGATGACACATCGCGCAAGCTGTTAGCGATTTATACAGATTCAATTCAATATAATTTCTAAACAACTTATGCTATTTATCTGTAAAAAATAATTCATTATCTTCCCAACCAATGTTAACAACCATCTTAGAAATTTGACTTACGCAGGAAATAACATATTAACAGGTACTTACAGTACCAAAATTTTACTACTAATATTTCTAATATTTCCAATCATCTGATATACTGTTCCACCAAGATCGATATTGCTTGGCATCCTTTCCAATTTCGTCTTTTATTCTAAATTCAATTGAATAAAACATATTCTCCATGGCGTCATTTCCTCCATCATCATAAAGCTCTTTACCAATCATAGATACCCTTTGTTTTTTGGTTTCAAAATCTGATGCTTGGGGATTCTGTATACAGTAGGTAAGAATGTCATAAAGCTCTTCTTCTAGATATGCATCCATCTTTTTATTCGCTCTTAATACAACTTATCATATGATCTTGATATAAATTCTACTAATTAGGTGAAATTGGTTTACAATCCTAGGTAAACTCATGTTTCTAGCTCAGAGCATTTCAAAATTATAGTCAACTATAGATTTATGATGTCTTAAGTGAAATATCCTAGGTATGATCTGATGAACAATTGATTGAATCACAATTTCTATATTTGACAACTGTGGGTTGGAGAACGGGTAAACAACATAGGATAGAAATATGGTATGTAAACTATAATGGGAAATATTACGTAATGTCAGAACTTGGGAAAAATGCGCATTGGGTCCGAAATATTAATCATAATCCTAGAATTTCATTTAGAATTGACGGTTTGAATTATGAAGGTAGGGCAAGAATAATCGATTTCTTGAAGGAAAGTCAATTAGCTGAACAGGTTTCAGAGATGATGAATGCGAAATATCAGTGGAACGAAGGACTGATTGTGGAACTTGAACCATTAAATTTTGATTAACAACAGCTTGATTCATGATGAACTACTATTATTTGTCTGAGAAATGTAGATAAATTATGTTACCTGATCTAATATCCATTCCTTGAATTTCCTAATTGCAAATTCTTCAGATTGCTTTATGAAATTAGGGTCTTTAAGATTCCATTGATCTTGTGGAACAGAATCAAAAAATTCTTGCATAAATAGAGTAAACCTAAAGCGCAGGTTTCTCGGATTTTCGTTTAGATTATAGCGTTTTAGAATTATAGTTATCTTTCCAAATGAGGCATCATAGTCTCTTTTAAATGGCGTTATTTTTAGAGTCTCATATAGAATTGAAGTTATAGAGTCCATGTCTTTGTTGATTGTGATCAATGCTTGCATAATACTACGATTGATATTACTTTATGGTTTATCTTTTAAGGTTCTTAAGAAAGAAATTCAATTCTTGCACATTACACATTACAAAATAGTAATATAGATAAAATAAATTGTATTCCTATCGGGTCTAAAGGTGAAAATGTTACTATGTAATAACTCCCAAAAATGTTCTCGTAAATCTTTTCTTGGCTATTTCGAAGGCCTTTTCACCTTTGGGAGAAAGCCTGTAGGTTATAGTCTTGCCTTCCTTCTCCTCACTGAGAAATCCTAGATCTTTAAGACTCCTAAGTGCAGGATAAATTGTTCCTGGACTGGGTTTCTCACCCCTTCTTTTTGCGAGTTCAGTAGCTATCTCTTGGCCATGCATTGCTTGTTTTGATAGCAAGAAGAGGATCAGAAATCCCAACAGTCCTCTCATATCACAACATTCGCCATCGAGTCCTCGCAATACGCATTATATTGGATGTCCGATATATATAAATACATCCTTTCGCTATATATCGTATGACCGATAATGGAATATATGGAGGTGATTCAATGGGATTCGGATGCTGTGGGGTAGGAGTTGATCAAGTAAGAAACTTTCTAACCAAGGAAGAAAGGATTGCTCTGCTGAAAGAATACAGTGATGGGCTTGAGAAGGAAGTTCAAGGAATAAAGGAGAGGATCAAGGAATTGGAACAAAAGTAATCCTTTCTTACCTCATTTTTCTTTGTCATTTTCAGTCGTTTTTATATTGACGCTATTTTCTTATTTTATATCCACTTCAAAAAGCTTGTTTGAAATGGCTTTAACAACATGAAGAAACACATTATCCAATGTTTGTTTGCAAAATTCAAAGCGCGGGGAGTGGGATTCGAAGCCATAAGCTATCTTGGGGTTTCATACACTTAACTTTGCTTACAAAATACGTTCAACTAACTTTAGGTTTGTCATCTCTAATTGTGACTGACGATTCGATGCAAATTTGATTGACATGTTAGCGCCACTTCCTCAAAAAGCTGTTCGATAGTATTCAATTAGCATAAGAATGACATAAGAAAATTACTTATCAAATAATAAGTCATCTAGCGATAAGCAAACTTGATAATACAAGTAGTAAGACTAAATGATATAGTGCCGTATTCACCTGTATCTGATGAAATATATGCTCGAATGAAAAGTCAGGCTAGGTTTACGTTGCAGGCAATAATAATGCCGTTCTGTATATCTATTTTGCTTTTTTATATTGTAGCATACTTTTATTCTGATATTTTTTCACAGCTGAATGGTTTACCTGGTGTAGTTATTTTAGGTGGCTCTGTAATATTGATGACGAAATTATTATTTTATACTAAATTAGAAAGGTCAGAAATACACAAATTTAGTTCATTATTTTTAGGAATATTTTGTTTCTTTATAGGGGAAACACTTTATTTTTATCAGCAATATTTTTTACAAATTAGTATACCTTATCCTTCTGTAGCGGACGTTCCATACTTGCTAGCAAGTTTATTTTTCTCGTATTTTCTATTTTTATGTCTATTTTCATTAATAAATAGAAAAGGCCTCAGTCCCCTTCCTATTATTTTAGTTTCACCCCTATCTATTTTTCCCTTGTACCTCATATTATCTTCTGCTTACAATTTTGGTATTAATGAATCGTCTGAACTCGAATTTATTGTAAATTCTCTTTATTATACCTTCGATGTATTAATGCTGGTTCCTGCTCTGGTTATACTCTTAAATTTGAAAAAAGACCCATTTACTTTTCATTGGATATTTATTACAGTAGCACTAATTCTGCTAGTAATTAGCGATGTTGGTTATACCTATTTTTCTATAATAAGTGAATCACTACTACAAGAATTTGAATGGTTATGGTCCATCATTTATGCATTAGGTTATTTATTCTTAGGAATTGGAATTTACTGGTTTGATCGGATAAAGAATACACTTCAAGATAAAAAGATAAATTTATTTTTAGAAAAGGATGAGATGGACCGCTTGAAAAATTCGTCAAAGAATGAATTAATTGGTGATACACGAAGTGAATATTCTGAGCACATTATTGGTCATGAAAGCTTTGTTGATAAACTCGAGGATTTTCTCGAAAGTTCAAAACAAATCAAAATTTTATTCTATGACAGGTATTGGTTAAGTGACGAAAATGTGGGCGTAATACTTGATAAGATACAACAAAGGGCAATTGTTACCCAAATACATGTTAATATTCTTCTCCCAATTAGCGAAATCAGCTTTAAAAGTTTTGTATCAAATACTAATAACAGGAACATTTTAGTCAGTTTTTTTGATGGAACCTTTAGTTCGGATTCGCTTGTATTTATCTTTGAAGAAAAATATGTCGCGATACTGGACAAAAAACCAACATCTGAATTTGTTGATGATAATACTGTATTTTATGGGCTAATTACAAACAAGGATACCATAGTATTGTCACATATTACTACATTTGAAAAAATATGGCTACTAGAGAAGGCCGTTAATATGTAAATATAGAATGAACATACCATCATTGTACCTGCAAGCTAAATTCCAACACTTTAGTTAAGTTCGAAGAAATCGAGTTCACTACCTATTAGTGGTACCATTGCGTCAGCGATGCCGTAAAGAACAATTGCGATAAAAATGGATGCGACAACATAGTAATATATCTCGTTGCTATCTTCGAACTCCTTTGTTCGTTTTTCAGAGTAAAATCACCTACGAGTACTCACCAATAGTCTTTGCCTCTGAGACTGCATAGAGAGGGTATGCTTTGTTTGAGATTGAAATTGTTTCCTTTACTTCATGAAAGTCATAGCCGCTTAGATTCCTAGCAATTCGATACAAATCTCCACCGATTATGACCTTATTGGGGTCTGCCACTTTGTTTATTTTGGCACAAAGATTAACCGTCGTACTGAATATATCGAGCGTAGTCGAGTCGACCGTTTGGGCAAAAGAGACTTCCCCATAATCCAAGCTAATGCGATAATTTAGCTCTGGCAACAATTCAGAAATAAATTTGCTGTTAACATTACGATGGAGTATTGATAATGTAATTGCAGAGTTAAGGCAATTTCTGACAGTTTTAGCGTGTGAATCAGCTTTAGTGGGCGAATCACCAACTGAGCAATAATAGAACAGCAGCCCGTCACCTGTATTCTTAACAACCTCACCACCGTATC
>DASUMD010000227.1:0-2624 GCA_036277875.1 Nitrososphaeraceae archaeon | reverse complement strand
TTTGGGATAACTCTACCATTCAATAACTTGCTCATTTTTTCAGATGATAGGTTTAGAACCATTTCTGCAACTTGGTCCTGTGTAAGAAATTCCTTGTCAACTATCATTTTCTTCGTATTAAGTTGTATCTTTTCAGCGATTTCCTGAGTTTTTGACAGTAGCTCTCCGAGCGTTGAGGTAAGTTTAGTTTTATCATCTTGATTTTTTATCCTTTCGCTAAATACGTCTTGCAGAACCATGTCCATTTCTCTGTCTATTACATTCTGTTCCTCTCCTAAGACATTCAATAGCTGTTGCAATATTTTTTCTATTTCGATAGATGATAGTCCGGGAAAGCCTCCAATCCGCAAGAATTCTGCAGCTGCTTTTGGGTATACAGTTTTGTAGATACGATCCGAATGAACCGGTCCCGGATTAGTAGCTACTGATTGAATCCCATCCGGAACTAATTCCCATGCAAAGGCTTCAGCTAGCCTATTTTTTGCACCTTGAGCGCTTGTGTAAGGAGTTCTGAATCTATAAGGTCGCTGTTCATACTTGTTTTCCTCTGTGAAGAATGTAGATATGGTAATAACTTTAGCACCTTTTCGCATGTTCTCAATTGATTTCAGGGTAGTCCAAAATGTACCTGTTAAATGTATCATTACACATTCTTTGAATTCAGCAAAATTTGAATTCGTAAACAGCTTTACCGGTCCCGAAACTCCGGCATTATTTACAAGAATATCGATAGGTCCTAATTCATTGGATATAGTACTGAACATATTCGTTATTGCTATTTCATCCGAGACATCAACTCCCGGAAATATCCTAATTTTTCCTTTGCTTGCTGTACTGGCAACTATCTTTTCTAATTCAGAGCGTGTTTGTTCTAAAGGTTCTTTTCTTCTTCCAAGTAAAATTATGCTGGCGCCATTTTCAGCAAATCTCTTAGCGATGGCTTGGCCTATTCCAGTTCCGCTACCCGTGACTACTACAACTTTATCGGCAAACTTAGAATCATCCAAATAAGAGTCCATCCCCTTTAGGCATAACTTGAAGGCATATCTAATACACTATTAAATATAACGAGGATTGGCAAGCTGTTACCGAATAATCTGAAAATTTTATAAAATAAAGAGCATAGCAACAATTTTCACACAATTTATTTATCAGTGGAAAAATAAAAGAAGCATGATTGAACCGCATACTGCAGATCCTAGTACCTTGCACGAAGATTCGAAAGAATCAGAAACTATTAAAATCGTAAATCTAAATGAAATTTTTGCTTCACAAATGAGTAAGAGAGGATTGATTGTTGAGGCGGTCCCAATTGGTTCGTTAAACTTGGAGCGCGAAGAGTATTATAATAATGATATCGCCTCAAATCCGAGGTTTATTACTAATCGTGGCTGCATTAAAGTAAAAGACAAGGAAATAAGCATGATTCAGATTATCCAAAGATACTAACTAACTATGTCCGGACACATTAAATTCTATCATTAGATTTTTTTCGAGATCAAATCTAATTTAACATCTTACTACCAGTCAGCTCTTTCATATTATGTAAAGCTATAGAAGGTATGTCAACTTATGGAAAGATTCAAGCTCTCCACCAATCGAAACCAAGGAAGTAAACTCTTCGAGGTTTCATCGATGTTATTGCTAAAATAAATTGCTTCTTTACCGTAGTTGCCAACCTTCCAGCCAATACTATTCCAGTAGCTGTAATGTCTTGTTGATTATCTACAACCTGAACCAGAAATGGCGCATGGTCAATGCCTGGACCGTGCTCATATACAGCAAAATCACAGCCAAACTTGATTCCTGGAGAAACAATATACCCAACGTCTCTTAATTTTTTAAATACCAAATATTTAATGTCAAAATCGACATATTGTTTTCTGCAAATCTCTTTCATTTCCTTTAAAATAATCCGTTCTCCGTTGACATTATTTACCGTAAGTAATTTTGATTCTACTAAATAACATCCTTCAATGAGATCTAGAATAAGAGGGGTTTCAAAATCGATTCCCTTTGGTTTATAGATGCCAAGAGGTTTCCCATAGTATCCAAGAGAAAATATGGACCGCGAATCATGAATGTCCCATATGATTATTCTGCTCTCTACGAGTGTACCTGAAAAAGAACCCATTACATACTCAGAGCAAGTATTGTGAGAGAATCTGACGCGGCCTGACATTTATCTGCCATTCCTTCTATCCCTTCTACTGCGTCCTTTACTAGAAGAAGGTCTTTTGTATTTGGAATTTCATTCAAAGCTTTGATCACTACTTTTCTGTAGGAATTATCAACCTTTCTTTCAATATTTTGCACCTCTTGTGCAATCTCGATAGTACTTGAAGGCTTAATGCTAAGAGCTCGGGCCATTTCATTTAGGTTAAAAATCGCTTCTACCACCATGTTAATGAGTTCATTGATATCCTCATCAATTTTGCCTTTTTTTAGCGTGGAAATTTTGATATTCGAGAGTCTAAAGGCTATACCAGTGATGTATCCGGCTATATCATCAATAATATAGGCAGTTCTAAGAACATCCTCTCTATACACCATAAGACTTCCTGTATCCGAAATTTCTCTGGTCATCTTTCTTCTGAGGTTTTCTACTTCTTCTCCAGCATTTT
>DASUMD010000226.1:0-5261 GCA_036277875.1 Nitrososphaeraceae archaeon | reverse complement strand
CGCCCACGTCATTTCCACCTTTAGCAACAACTAGTGCGAGCTCTCCACCTGATGAGGAAAGCCCAAAGGCAGTCCTTAGGGCCGTTTGAGTATTATAACCTTGCGACCTTGATGCTAGATACACCGTAAAGAATTTTGCGCCTATAGATACTAAGATTAGTATAATGGCTGGTACTATAAAGATCGGTAGTTTTGTAATATCCATTAGCGCACCAACGGAGACAAAAAACAGCGCACCAAACATGTCTTTAAGTGGAGTAGTTAACACCTGGGTAACTGCATGAACTTTTGATTCTGCAATTAACACTCCCGCAAAGAAGGCTCCGGTTGCTACAGATATTCCAATCTCAAATGCAATATATGAGAGTCCAAATGCAACTCCAAGGATTGCAACAACTATGACATCATGTTGATTGGTTTTTCCGATAAGATTTACCAACTTTGGAATCGTCTTTGAGCCTATAAATAAAGCGCCGCCAATAAATGCCAAGACTGTGCCAACTGATGTGATCAACTCTATACCAGACAATTCACCCGTAGTAGATACTGATTGCATTATGGCCAGCATTGATATTATTATAATGTCCTCGATTACAGCAACACCCAGAATTATTATTGTTGCTTCTTCTTTAATCATGTCAAGCTCTTCTAAAATGCGCATTACAATTACTGTGCTTGTTACTGAAATTGCTAGTGCTAAGAAGAGACTATCAGAAACAGAATAATTCAACGCTTGACATACTAAATATCCAATCGCAAATGTGCCTAGTCCCTCGCTAAAGGCTATGACTAGTGCCTTTTTACCGATTTTTTTCAATTTTTCTATTGGGAATTCCATCCCTACAACAAACAAGAGTAGAATGACTCCAATCTCTGCAAATAAATTTAGAATATCGAAATTGAGTATTAGACTAAAGGGAGGAGTATAAGGTCCGATTATCATACCTGCGATGATATATCCTATTACCATTGGTTGCTTTAGTTTGTATGAAATCATTGCCATTATTGAGGCAACGACCATAATTATCGTAAAATCCTGCAAGATCGGACCAATTTCAACTACCATATTCTAACACTTACACTATGTTGTTAAACTTCTTTTTATAAATGTCGTGAAATTTTTAATAATTAAGACATTTCAGTCAAAGATTGTACGAGAAATTATTGTGTTACCTGTTTCGATACTAATTGTTACCTCTTCATCAAGTCAAAATAAAAGTCTGTTGGCGATCGATAATACGTAATTCAGATGCAAAAAATATGGAGAAAAAGTGATGCCAGTATGTTTGATTTATCCACCTAAGTTAGAAGATTGCTAAATATTGCGTAGTGACAACAAGAAATTTATTCCAATACTTTGACAAATATAACCTAGAAAATTGGTATGGGAAAGTATCTCGTTGTTGTCACGATAGAAAACAAAGATCAAGTTGGGGACCCAGAAGGAGAAACAATTAAGAAGGACCTCATTTTTAGAAGTGGATACTCAAATGTTGAATCCGTCAGATCTGCCAAATGCTATAATATAATCATTAATACAAAATCAGAAGCAGACGCAAAAAAGGAGGTAACAAAATTGTGCGAAGAACTCAGAATATATAATCCCATTGTAAGCAATTGTACAATTGGACCAATTAGCAAGCTCAACAACTAAATTAAATTACGATCTCTCACATCCCATAAGCTAATGAATCGAGCTACATTCTCTCGAGAGGAGTAATACCGACTAAGGAAATATTGATTTCGAGCATTTTTCGTATCGCTTCAACTAAAGAAATTCTTGCGTCAGATATATCAGCATCAATCTCTTTCAATATGGGTAGTTTTTCGTAAAATAAGTTGAACAGTGTTGCTAGTTCATAGGCGTACTGCGCAATGAGCTTTGGTTCCATATTTTTAGTAGCATCCTCAATAACTATTGCATATTTTGAAAGATGCTTTATGAGACGAAATTCAATTCTATCTGAAAGATGAGATACATCATCAGAAAATGATTTAGCATTTGATTTCTCTATCAAGCGACAACATCTTGCATATGCATATTGCAAATATGGGCCAGAATTGCCATCCAGACTTAATGAATCAATCATATCAAATTTAATTTCTTTTTCTAAATCATTCTTAATTAGACTATACCTCATGGCAGATATTGCTATTTCTTCCGATGTTCTTTCAAGATCTTTTCCAGTAATCTCCGGATTTCGCTTCATTGTTTCTTCCTTAGCTTTCCCATACAGAGTATCAAGCACAAAGTCCGCGTCCACATATATGCCCTTTCGTCCAGACATTTGTACCGACTTTACATTATCGGGATTTATGCCCAGAGTCTTTGCAGTTCTACTTGAAAGTAAAACTGGACCGTAAGCCAAATGCATATACCTATTTGATTTTGATTCAAATTTATTCAAGATTTCCTTAATTATTTTTTGTAATCTTGTTTGCCGGTTATCAATCACAGTTATCGAATCTTCTGCGGGAAAGAAAAATGGTTGAGTCGTATCCTTCAATTCGTCAGTTGTACTAATCCATAAAGTAGTATCATCCCATTGTTTCATGAAAACTTGATATATGAATGGATCCTCAATTGTTCCAACCTTTAGTAATGCATAAGGGATATCTTTTGCGATATAAGTTGCAGTACCATCACTCCTCACGATAATCTTGCTTCCCTCATCATTAGAATCAAAAACCCAACATCCAATATTTGCACCTTCAGTTTCCTTGATTATAATATTTTCATTTCTCATTTTTTCAAACGTCTTTTCCCATAATTTTGAACTTATTATATGCGATTCAAAATTCAGTAAATCGTATCGAGCCTTCATTCTCCAGCATGTTTTGAGCTGGTCTTTGAGTACTTTAGTTGTAATTTCAGATGCAAATGAGGTTATTTCAGAATCCCCTTCTTCTAACTTCTTTACCAATGATTTTCTTTTTTCAATCAACGAAGGATCCTTTTCATACAACTCATTTACCTTTACATAAATCTCGTTCCCACAATATGTATCAAACTTGATATTACTGTTAGCTGGCTTTATTGGAAATTCTAGGTATAAAAATCCAACCAGAATATCAGCGACTTGAAGTCCAGAATCATCCACGTAGTTTAATACCGTGACATCATGATTTGTATTCTTTAGTATTCTATACAGGGTATCGCCTATTGCCAAGTTTCTGAGGTGGCCCACGTGCAGTGCTTTATTGGGGTTAACACTGGTGTGCTCTATAATCACTTTCTTATTTTTACCTATATCAAGATAGTGATAATCATTTTTTAATATATCAGCTATTATTTCCTTACCAATTAAAGTAAAGTTTGCCTTAAAATTAATATATCCACTCTCATGCGCAACTACAGATGATACGTACGATTGTGATTCTGGATTTTTACCATTACGAAATTGAGGATATTCTTCAACCAACATTGAAGCAATTGCATAGGGTGATTTTTGTAATTCCTTTGTCAGCAAGAATGCAACGTTGCAGCTTAGATCACCAAACTCGTCTTTTGCCGGTTCAGTCAGACTATAGGATTCATTCTTGATGTTTAGTTTTCCAAGTGCGTATTTTATTACTTCATTGGATTCGCTGATAAATTTCTTAAAACTCATTTCTTATCTTAAATAATTTAAAGTGACATAGTCGATAGCATCACACAATCCCACTCCTTCCTTACCATTTACGACATGATTTGCATGAACTTTAACTTCGTCATCAGAATGACCTAAAGCAATACTCAATCCACAGATACCAAAAACAGGAATGTCAGTTTCACTGTCGCCAATTGCCACAACTTCTTTTGGTTCGATATTTAGCAACTTTAGTGCAAGGTTTAGACCTTTGGCCTTATTCACACCTAGTTCGTTGATATGAAATGCGTATTTGCTGTCTACTATATCTAGTTCCAAATCCCTCTCCTTTAGTATCTTTTTGCCCTCCTCAATATCAAAGGTCCTTTGCAATACAACTTCTGACAATCTAGGAAATACTGGTTTAGTATCTACATTAGATAAGCTTTGTTTTAATACTTCATATCCCTTCAAGCACAATTCCTTATTTCCAAGAATTGTATGATCTGAAGGTCCTTTGGAAACAACTCCACCATTCTCTCCGATAGCTATCCTCGTCATACCCAAAAACACTGACAAAATGTAAGCCTCTATTGAGGATCGACCTGTAACAAAGAATACCCTATACCCAATCTTTTCGAGAAACCTCATTTTCGAAACAGCAGGCAAGTGGATCATTCCGCTACCGTTTTCGGTTAGAGTGCCATCAATATCAATTGCAAACGCCTTAATGCTCAGTTCATTGCTCGACAAAGGCTATCCTAAATTATTCTGTTGAGTCCTGCGTATCATTAACTTTTCTAAAAGAACATAATATTACACACTTTGGAATACGATTAGCACAGTTATCCTGCAGGATTCCATTTATGATTAAATATTTCAACGTATCAATAGTCAATGGGTCCGTGGCCCAGTCAGGACAGGGTGCTGATTTTCAAGCATAAGCCTCCGGAGCCAGAGTTCATGGGATCGAAGCCCATCGGACCCGTATTCAGAAAAATTACGATCTGTAGAAACTATCTAATTCCTACATTTAGCTACTCTCAACATGTCTAGTCTGTTTCTAATTTTATTAACTGTACTTTGGGGTTTACAGTCACATCCCCAATTACCTGCCGCAACAAAATTAAAATCAGGAATTTGGTTAAACTCATTTGCTGATGCTTTCACCAATGAAGAGCAAGATTCTAATAAGATGTATGTCGCCAACAAAAATGATAAAGTTCAAACAATATTAAAGAAATCTTTACCCAAGCAGATATCACTACCTTATATTTTTGTGCAATATTAGAAAATATTTACCAATGATTGTAAATGTAGTGTTCAATTTTCTATTTCTTCAGGTTCACCTACACTTACTTAAATAATACTTCGTTTCCTCAAAATGAGAATCATGTACTGAAAATAAATGTTGGGTCCTTAAACATTGCATACCAAAAAACAACTACATATTAAGTTTCTGGAACGTATGGATTCCTTTGTATTTGGCCCTTTGTCTTTAGAGAATGTAACGCAATTACTAAAAAACAATGGAATATTTCTATCAATAGATTTTTAATATTTAAAGTGCAAATTCATAACCATGGATACAAACCTTATTGCATACTTGGTAACGATTTCGATACTGTCAGCGATAATATATGCTAATTCATTCAATGTTGCGTGGTCAGACGAGGACTTTTGTTATGATCA
>DASUMD010000225.1:0-3018 GCA_036277875.1 Nitrososphaeraceae archaeon | reverse complement strand
ATCAGTTAAAGTGCGTGGACCAGAAGGCAAATTTACTCTTCACGAAGATCATTCAAAACCTGCCATATTTCTTTCTGGAGGCATAGGTGTTACTCCTTTTAGGAGCATGATAAAATATGCCACAGATAGGAATTTACCGATTAAAATTATCATGTTTGATTCAAACAGAAATTTACAAAATATATTGTTTAGGAAGGATTTTGACAAATGCGCAGGTACAAATAAAAATCTAAAAATCATTTATACAATTACTGAGGAAGAAAATAAAACCCAAGGCAATACTTGGAAAGGCGAAAAAGGAAGAATAGATGTAGTCATGTTGAAAAGGTATCTTAATTCTGATGATATGGAGAAAAGTATATTCTATATCTGTGGTCCTCCAGCAATGGTAAAATCTATGCAGGATATACTCGGAGCAAACCTTCAGATTCCAACTGAGAGAATAAAAGTCGAAGAGTTTACAGGCTATTGAACTAATTGCTATTTGGCTTGCCTCTATCTATTTGGAATTGGAAGTATTAATTGATTAATATTATGATCAAATTAGTAGACACTGATCAAGATTTGATTCATTCTTTGTCATCAAAAACTTAGATTATTAAGGTTGAGCTTTAAGCAAGTTCTTCCCTTTATTGTGTTAGAGTATGTCAGTTTTATACAGAATAGCTAAAGTCAGTCAGTATATTAAAACAGTACTTATGCAATTCCGCTCAGTAGGTATTATTTTTTTTGCTTTTCATAAGATTCCAATTCAGCTTTTACTTCTTTAATTAGATCGTGTATCCCTATTGGCTTTTGAAGAGAAGCGTTGATAATTTTCTTTTTTGTATAATCCCGAAATAGCTTGTCATCTATCTCAAATGCAGTCATTAATATCGTTCTTACAAGGGGATTCAGATCCTTTATCTTTTTTAAAAATTCCATGCCGTTCAGACCAGGCATCCTATAATCGGATATTACCATAACATAGGCATACTTATTAACTTGAAAATGTTCTAGTGCTAAAACAGGATCTGTAAAAGTAAAAATAGATATTCCCAAGATAGGCTTCAAGACCTCATGAAAAAGTAAGGTAATGTCTGGATCATCATCTACTATACTTATCATCCTATTGTCAGTAGACATGAGGCTGGCTACCCTCCCGTACCGTGCTAAACACCACCTGCTAGAATTCGGCCTAAAACTAAATAAATTTTATTTGTTTTACCGGCGGAACTAGAGCCGTACGCGATAACGGACGAAAATAATCCCGCCAGCGAACGTATGATGGTATCATTCAGTACGCTCGTGATAATATTGCCAACAAATTATAAAGCGATTTAATGGCACCTTCTGGGACTAAATTGTCAAATTCTGCGAGTCTCACCAGTTTGATTGGTCAGACATTATCCAATTGGTCAGACAATGATTGATTTTAGGCAACAAAATATAAAATAATTTAACGAACCGGTGGGATTGAAGGTAAGTGGAGTTCCCACCGGCCCAGTGTCTCAATTTGTTTAGGGAGTAATGAAAAATATCAATTTAAATTATATGAACTTGGCTTACCTAAGTTTACTGACAAGCCATCGGAATTTTTAATAACTCGTAACCCTCAACAAAGTGTCTTTGAGTCAAAATGATCGGTGCATATGTGGACACATAAGATCACATCATGCTCGAAAGTTACCCAAGAATAACCCCACGAAATGTAATAAATGCGAGTGCCCAAAATTTAGAATGTCTAACTAACAGATATCACAATAAAGTTTAAATGATCTTTCAGCATACGAAAGTAAGATTAACTCATTTTATAATAACGCCGGTGGGCCATTTATCGGGTGAGATGGACGGCTCCACCAGACGCTCTACATTTCGAATGTAGAGGTTTACCATGCAAAACAACGATATAAAAATCATTCTGATAGATGATAACAATTTAAAAATTTTTCATCAAACTTTACTAACGACAAGTGCCATTTGTCCTTCGATAACTTTCCATTCCCATTCGAGTTTATCACCAACTTTTAGTTTCCATTGTCTCACAATACTCATCGGTATCGTGGTTCGTAATGAGGCAAATTTCGAAGATGCCTTAGTTGCAACCGTACTCTCTCCCATTCTTGATATAATACTATACCTAAGTTTATGCTTTCTTAGAACTCTACCTAGTACTTGGTCAGTAACTCTACCTATATATTTTCTAATAGGTGCGTAGTGCTAGGTATAGTATGTCACCCTATAAACAAGTCAACGGGAAGAATAGCCCGACTTTGTAAGTATGAATGTGACATCATAGTTTGGCGGGATGATTCCAAATCTCTTTTCATTGAAGAAAATGGTGGCGCAATTCATACACAAGAAAAGTGTAAAACGATAAAGGAAAGTAAGCCAAGGCAAGAAATAACTTTAACAGCAGTGCACTCAAAACTGGAATCCCTCAGCATAATTGTAAACCTGGAGAGGTTAATGGCGCAAAGAAGCAAGTTACAGATTGATCGTTACTTGGATAAGACTTTATTAATGATTATGGATACCGAATTAACAATATTAGCAATACTTTGGTTTACAGTAGGTAGTCATTGCAGGTCATTACCATTTGATAGTAACTCTTAGCATTGTAGGAATATTGATTCGTTAGATTATTTATGAAGTATGGAAGTTATCAAATATTTCGATTAGCAGTGTCAAATTTGAACCGATTATTGCTTCCGTAATATGGATACTCAGTAGTGGTTCCTATTCGTTTTTCCTATCATTCAAAGAGAACCGCTCGTCATCAGCTTTAGTAGCTTGTCAGGCATTAGTGTCTCAGGGAAGCAGTTGTACAATTACTTATTTATACACGCACAGATACTATATCGTCATGAAAGTTCAAGCATATGCTGCTCATGAACCTAACGGAAAACTAGAAACATTTGAGTATGAATTGGGTTCACTGAAACCCGATGAAGTAGAGATCGATGTAGAGTATTGCGGAATTTGTTACAGTGATTTGCATATGCTTAAAAACGAATGGGGTTTTACACGGTACCCGTT
>DASUMD010000224.1:0-4708 GCA_036277875.1 Nitrososphaeraceae archaeon | reverse complement strand
GAGGCTGTGTCTCCTGAGCCTACTCAGCAACAATCCAATATATCTGAGGCTGTGTCTCCTGAGCCTACTCAGCAACAATCCAATATATCTGAGGCTGTGTCTCCTGAGCCTACACAGCAAAGGTTGCTCGTTACAATTTCGCCGTTAAAAAATCCATTGGCAAGGGGAGACAGACAAAATACCACAATAACAGTTATGGATTCAAGTAACAGACCAATAGCAAATGCGCAAATTGACGGAAAACTCATTTATCCGGGAGATGATTTCGAAAAGGAATTTAAAGGAATTACTGATTTGGAGGGGAAATTTGTTTATTCCTGGACAGTGGGCAAGAAAGGTGATGTTGGCCCTCTTGATATAGAAGCAGAAGTGTCGAGCCAAGGATACCCATCTGTAGTAGCGCATAGCTCGTTTGAAATACTAGAATCAGGCGAATCGTCTAATTCAGAAGACCCATTCCAAAGCCAGTTCCAAAGTCCTTGATATGCTGTGCCACAAACCTCAAACGTCTACACCTAGGCCTGGTGCCTGGGTAAACATATTTTATCCCGATGTTCAGGACAAGAAGCTACAATACAATTCTCAATCGGTTGTCGAAGCCTCTTTCAATTTCAGGTCGTCAGTAATCTCATTTGATAAAGGAGTTTTTTTGCTCAAATCGGTGAGTACGATTTTTATCGACAGGCTTTGCAAAGACTTGTCATGAAGGGTAGTTCTTAGCACCTGTTCGCCGCCATCACTTTGAAGAGTAAACCCACTCCCAATTGAAGTAGTTTTAATGAGTGTTCCGTTGGGAGCATACACCTCCATTACTGCGTTTACTAGTTGATTTTGTACTTTTTCATCTTCAAGAGAATATTCTATGTTAGCTTTAACTTGGTTCGCATCAATATTTGTAAGAGGAATAAAGCTCGAATTTACAACCGAAATATCTATCGACCCACTTTTTTGTGAGAAAGATTCTGTGACGCTAGTAAGCATAATAAATATCGAAAGAGCCAATGTTAGGATAAGTCCACACTGATTGGATTTCTCGTATTTTATATCCACTGAATTGTAGGTTTCTCTAAAGGCTATAACCATTAAATAGTAATCTTCTAGACATTCATTTGGAAAATTTTTCGGACTTTCAAGCATTGATTAATTACTTTAGGACTTACAATAATGAACAAGAAACAATCACTAGAGGACAAGAATCAGACTAAAAGAAAAAGCTAAATACCAAGTTAGTAGAACCCTAGTACATGCAGGGTTCAAATCCCGACGGACTAACATATATGAAAACAAATCTGTTCTTAACCATCAGCGGATATTGATAAGCGAGGCGAGATTAGAACATGGACTAATCCCCGAATCCTCCAGACCTAGTATCCGCTTACGGTAATAGTATTTCCATTAAGAAACAAATAAAATTTCAGGATCTAAATTAAATCCGATTTTTCACAGTTAAGCCTGAACCTGATTGTTTACTTCCCGATTCAAGGATATGCTAAAAAGCAGTTTTGAAGCAACAGAAAATAATTAAAAAGGGAAAACTACATAAGCGACAGCAATTGCTATAATCCGATCTGATCCTTGAACTTCAATCTAGTTCAACAGTGTGGTTCAAACGGTAAGCAGAGTGCAGTACCAATAATTATTGTTCTTATTTTATTGTTGGGCCTTAGTATATTAGCGGTAAGTAATTTGTTCGTGCTTTCTTATGCCCAAAAACAGCAGCAGGTAAATCTTACTGGACTCTTTGTTGATCCAGAAGACAGATGGAAAATGTTAATCCCGTCTGCTTTGAACGAACTTAGAATGAGGCATCCAAATCTTAACATTCAGATAAACTATACTGTTTACCCATATAATGACGCTAGAACTGAAATGCTGAAATCCATGGCAAATGGAACCGCGGTTGATCTAATATCACTAGATCAAATTTGGCTAGGAGAATTTGCTAACAAATCGTACATTGTTGATCTCACAAATAGTACCAAGAGTTGGGGCGGCCTCTCTGATTGGTATCAAGCAAACTTAGATGGTAACTTGTATGATAGCAAAATATACGGTATTTGGGCCTGGACAGATATTAGATCGATATGGTATTGGAAGGATCTGTTGAATCAATCGGGTGTCGATCCTAACTCATTAAAGACGTGGGATGGCTACATTCAATCTGCAAAAAAGTTGAATAGTGCATTAGAACAACGAAATATAAGTGGAATTGAACTTGTTGGTGGCCCAGGATCTCAAAACGAGTGGTACCCTTTTCTGTGGATGCTAGGAGGCGAGATAATTACACAAAAGTCTGGACATCCCTCGAAGGGAGTTTACTGGTTTCCGACCTATAACAGCACGAATGGCGTTAAGGCTCTTGAATTTTTCAAACAATTAATTGATGCGAATGTAAATCCCATAACCATCAATTTCGAAAAAGAATTTGCTGACAAGAATTATGCAGAAATGCTGGGTGGTTCATGGCTACCAGGATATTTTCCCAATTTAACTAAGCAAGATATAGAAGATAGGATAGGAATGATTCCCATGTTTCCAGTACCAACCGAAGGAACGGATACAGCAAGTATTATGGGAGGCTGGTTATTGAGCATTCCTCAGACGTCAATACACAAAGATCTGGCATGGGAGTTAATCACCATAATGCTAAAACCAGAAATATTATCGCCTGTATTAGCAAAATTGGGTTACCTGCCCACACAGGTAGCAATAGGTGAGGGCCCATATTCGACGCCTCTGCGAAATTCTATTCCTTATTATGACGAGTTGATTAATTTGATCTTCTATGGCCATGCTAGACCGAACATACCAGAATACCCACTGATAGCAGATCACGTACGGCAGGCAATTGATGCCGTGTATAACGGTACGAAGACACCTAAAGAAGCCTTGGATGACGCTGCTGAAAAATCTGCAAAATCTTTAGGATGGTAAAGATAATAACATGAAGGGTATTTTTGAGATTAATCCACTAGAAGAGGTATTCAGTGGAATGTTTTGAAGAAAACTTTAAAGCTTACCAATCCATTTTATATTTAAGAATCCATTTTTAGAACCGATAGCGTCGTGGGTACCGACGGTTCGATGTAAATCAAAATTTAACAAACATTTGATAATAAGGATTTTGATAATAAGTTAGTCTTAAAGGAAATAATTGTATGATCGATAAAAAAATTAAATGGTTGTAGCGAAGGATAAGTATGTGTCTGCCAATAGCTTTTCGTTAATAGCACTCAATTTATTACCTGATTGTATGTTTTTTTCCATTTTATCCAGCTCATCATTTGCCTTTTGCTTATAGTATTGCACTGAATTCTCATGCATATCGCGAAAACTTTCACTCAACTTTTTCATCAACTCATTATAATCAGCTGATAATTCATGATTGAGTTCTCCCTCTAGCTTATCTTTCCTTGCAATTAACTCATTTAGATCATTCGACATATAATTACTATGATTTCGTAACATATAAACATGTCTCTAACCAACAAGATTATTTGAATCAATATCTTTTTCCAACACATAGTAAAAGGTGCCATGTTGCTATTTACTAGAAAACTTAACCTAATTAACAAAAATAAAGAAGGAAAAAACTACGCTCACTGGGCCAGTTATTCAGCAAAATGAACTAGCTATTAGTTCTGTATGTTTCCAAAGAAAAATACTCTTTATATTGGTACATAGAGAATTATTTTTTTGTTTCCAAATATTAGAAATCTACATTAGGGCCAAATAAATGTCTGTGACACTAAACACATAGATAGATATACGATTAGCGTGTATTATATACATGTATAACTCTTTTTACGGAAATAATCCTCGTGGTATTAGTCATAGACCAATCCCAATTGTGCGACCAGTGAATAGATCCCAAGAGCAACTCAAAGAGTTTAGAGATTTTCTCTCAAACCCTAGAATATCTCAAAATTCAAAAAAAAGGTTTATGGTTGAGAAAGGAGGCGGTTATTGTTCTATGTGTGGGGACATAGCTACTCAAATAGCAAGTTATGATATGATTGATGCTACGCTTGTGGAAAAGTATTGTGACACTTGTCTAGCTAGGGGAATTAATTAGGTTAATGCCGACCTGAAAAAGGTCAAATTACTGAGTACTTCCAGATTAGATGAAATGATAGCTGTAGTTTTGTCTAAAAAAGACAAAAATAAAGGTAGAAAACAATACTTAAGAGAATAGAGGCAACGTCCCCAAATAAAGAAACATCATAGACAATATGTTGGAGATTGGAGCAGAAGGAATCCAGATAAGGTAAAGGCAATAGTTAAAAGACATAATGATAAGGTAAAGAGTCAAAAAGGTCATAAGTAAAGAGCACGTAATAATAAATAAGACGAATAAAAAATGAAAACGACAAATGCTAAACAAAAAGTAAAAGTAAAGATACATAGAACTAGCGATTATGACGACAAATACACGGGCATAAGGGATTTTCCCAACGAAAAAGCAATGTTACATTATGGATTATCTAAGGTGCATAAAGTCATAATAAGAAAATATACTAAGGATGATGAATTTATTGTAGCAGCACAAAAAACCAGGGGCCTAAAGTTTGATTACGATATGGAACTATCCGACTAGGAAAAGCTAAATACTAGGTAGTAGAACCCTAGTACATGCAGGGTTCGAATCCCGATGAACCCTAGACGATTCGAAAACTTTAAAGCTTACTAATTCATTTTAAGATTAAGA
>DASUMD010000223.1:0-2986 GCA_036277875.1 Nitrososphaeraceae archaeon | reverse complement strand
TCAAAATAAAAATCCTTGTCAGGTCCATGCATTACTGTATGTTTTTCGCCAACATCATAATTTCTCTTGACATCAATCGCAACTACAACGCATTGTCTCCCAAAAATTTTCATGAGATCTGTTACCAATTCAGGGTTTTTGACCGTAGCAGTATTAATGGAAACTTTGTCTGCTCCATTAAGCAGAATCTCTCGTGCATCTGAAAGCGTTTTAATTCCACCTCCCACCGTGAATGGTATGTCTATCACCCTGGCTACTTTTCTAACCATACTCTTCATTATTTCACGGTCCTGTTTTGAAGCTGTAATGTCAAGGAAGACAAGTTCATCAGCTCCTTGGTCGCTGTATTTTTTAGCTAATTCAACTGGGTCTCCCGCATCCTTTACTCCTCGAAATTTGATTCCTTTAACCACTCTTCCATTATCGACATCAAGACATGGGATGATTCTCTTTGATAATGGCATTATGCTATTGCTTTCACCTTTTTTATATCCAATCTTTCTTCATACAATGCCTTACCAAGAATAACACTATCGCATCCAATTGATCTAACCCTTAACACATCTACCAAACTTGAAATTCCTCCACTAGCTATTATCTTTGATTTTCGATCTGTATTAACGCTATTTAAAGTGACAATGTCTGGGCCTGAAAGAGTTCCATCTTTAATAATACTGGTCAGGAGGAAATTGCTTATTCCAAGCTTATTGAACTTGTTTATCGCATCCTCAACTTTGTAATCCGACGAGGATTTCCAACCTTCGATCATTACCTTTCCATTTATCTCGTCAAGTGAAATGACAATCTTGTCACCATAATTTTTACTGAGTAAACACAATTCATTTACATTGCGATAGGCCATAGTACCAACCACAATTTTTGAAAATCCCATTTTAGCAATCTTTTCAAAAATTTCAGTATTGCGAATACCGCCTCCAATCTGAATTGGAATATTCACAGAGTGCAATATTTCTGAGATTATTGAAAGATTACTACTTTCATTACCAAATGCAGCATCAAGATCAACTATATGTAACATGTCTGCTCCGTCCTTTGCCCATTTTTTTGCAACCTGAACGGGATCATTGCTATATACTTTTTTGGTTGATTGGTCTCCTTTCGTTAACCTAACTACATCCCCGTTCATTATGTCTATTGCCGCTAGTACCTTCATTCGCTTTTTTCACAGATATTGACAAAATTTTTCATAATTTGGGCTCCAATTTTTCCCGATTTTTCAGGGTGGAATTGGGTACCAAAAAGATTTGATCGTTCTATTACAACAGGCAATTTCGAACCATAGTCAGTTATTGCCGCAATTAGATTTTCATCTTGGGGCTCGATATGATACGAATGAACAAAATATACCCAAGAATCTTGCGGAATCCCTTTCAGCAAGTTACATTCTGTTTTAACAATTCTTAAATTATTCCAACCTATGTGAGGAACTTTGACTTTTGTTTTCGGAAGCATCAAAACATCGCCATCCAATACTTTAAGCCCATCAAGAATTCCCTCTTCGCTTTTGTTAAATAACATTTCAAGACCAAGGCAAATGCCGAGTATTGGTATTCCACTTTCTACTGCGGCATTTAGTGCTATTGAATCTTTTTGTATAGAACTAATAGCGCTATCAAAATTACCAACTCCTGGTAACACCAGTCCATCATAATTTTCCAATTCATTTAGAGTCCTTATGATATCCACGGTATGAGCACCATTTCTAAGGAGGGATTGGTGCAAATTAAATAGATTACCTGCTCCAAAATCAAAAATAGCTATCTTTGTCATTTACATCATGTCTTTAGTACTAGGCAATCCTTTTCTCCTTTGGTCAATTGCTGCAGCATTTCTAAACGCAATAGCAAAGCTCTTCATGGCAGACTCTAATTTATGATGATCATCTTCTCCATATTCTACCAGTATGTGGGTACAGGCAACAAGATTTTGCAGTAAAGATCTAAAAAAGTGTTCAATATCCTCCTTCACAATGCCTTCCACTTCATTCCTTTCTAACTTTAATTCAAATTTAGAGAATTGTCTCTTAACCAGATCAATTGCTGAATTGCTTCTCGAATCATCCATGGGAACAATTGCATATCCAAATCTCGTAATTCTGGCTCTATTACCTAATGCCTTATCCAATCCCTGACCTATACAAATAGCAATATCTTCTATCAAATGATGTAAAATCGAATCATGAGATTTAACCTCAGCTTCAATATCAACAAGACTGTATTTGCAAAATGTTGTTATGAGGTGATCTAGAAATTTCAATCCAGTGGTGATCTGTGCTTTACCCACGCCATCAAGATTAACATTTAGCTTTATTGTTGTTTCAGATGTACTTCTGTTCACTGTCGCAGTCCTAACCTTATCGGTATCTGACAATTGGTATCTAAAATTGGGTCCTAACTTTATTTAATATGTTCGGTAATTCGTTAACGTTTTTGACTATTAAAGAAGTTCCATTACTCCTGAATAGGTTCCTCATTTGATTCGATCTTGCATTAGAGGCACATATTCCAATTAATCTAATGTCCAGATTGGATATTTTTCTTGCTCTCTGTACCATGAACAAATCCTCTGCAGAGTCTCCAACATAAAAAGCATTGCTGACTCCAAAAATTCTTACGGATTTTATCAGCGCCGAAGGGTCTGGTTTACCCATTTCTCTTTTTTCGTCTTCTAAGTAAACTGACCCATTTATGTCAAAAAACTTAAAGATCGACTTCATAGAATACTCAGCAGCTATTCTACTCCTGCCAGAAACAATTCCTATCCTTTTATCAAAAATATTCGATATTTTCTTCATGGTCGAATTTCTAACCAAAAGTATGTCATTTTCAATTAGCGGCTTGCCAGAATAAAATTTAGCAGTTGAGCTGTGTTGTTTTTTGAACAATTGGGGCCCGTAAAAGTACTCGTCAAAGACTCGAGTTAAAATGCTTCTGTTAATATCTCCAGGATACTTTAAAACTTTCTT
>DASUMD010000222.1:0-2539 GCA_036277875.1 Nitrososphaeraceae archaeon | reverse complement strand
CTCAGTGAAATAAAAGGTCCAAAAATGATAAAGAATAATTTTGAGCCAAAATTCTTTTTGAAAAATATGCTTAAGGACGTACAATTACTTAATGAGTCTGCAAAGCATAATGGGACCAGTCTTTCATTTGCATCTTTGGCCGAACAATATTTCCGCATTGCATCAAATAGAGGTTACTCAGAATTGGATTATACCGCAATATTGAAACTATTCGGAGAATTTAACAACCTGGTTTCCTATCGTTAGGCATAATATTAAGAAAATTTGTTAACCTCAAGCATTAGTAGTTAAGTTATCAACAACAAATGACATATAAGCAATTATTGACATAATTCAACAATTCTCAATACTGATCATTAACCTCTTCTTATTTCTACTCATTGTGGTGAATCATTAGGTTTTTATTTTGCTTATAAGGAATTTTAACTGAGGTTTTCAAATTAGGAAAAAGAAAAGTACTAAGTGAAGCTGATCTAAAGGAGGAAGTATTGCCTCAACAGGGTGAACTGCTTGGGCGTGTCATAAAACTAGTCGGTGGAGATAACATTATTGTGAAATGCACAGATGGTAAAGTCAGAACATGTAGAATTAGAGGAAAGATAAAGAGACGTATGTGGATAAGAGAACATGATCTTGTACTTATTGCACCATGGGATTTTCAAACCGATAAAGCAGACATTGTCTGGAGATATATTTCTGCTCACGCCGAAAAGCTCCAAAGGGACGGTTTCCTAGAGGGGATATAGAAAAACATTAATTTTTGTTATGTGTGATCTTGGGGATAATTTCCAATTATCTTACCATTAAAATCAAGTAGTATGATTTTTATCTGTAAATGAGACTGGGAATATTTAGTCAGATGATTATGGACCTCTTTACATAGAATATCATAAAAAACACTTAATCCAGATTTATCAATCAATTCACTAACATGTCGCGCAGTATTTGCTAACTTTATCTGTTGTACGAGCTCTTTGTTTGCTCCAGATCTATTAGCCAAGTCTGAAAGAAAATTCATGTCAACATGGGATCCCTTTACATGTGTTTGTTTTATTCCCATTGCCATTTTTGTTAGTTTACCAACAAAACCCACTACATATGCCTTCCTTATTTTCTTTATTGCACACTGTTTAATACTGAATCCGATAAAGTCACCAATTTGAATATAAGCATGATCAGCAATTGAGTTTCCATAAATAGCCCGTGCGAAGTCTTCGCTTCTTCCACCAGTAGTTAGAATAACAGAATCAGAACCCATTGCTTTTGAAACATCTATGCTTTGGCGAATTGAAGCTGCAAAGGATGCCGTCGAATATGGGATTACGATCCCAGTTGTTCCTAAAATTGATATACCTCCCATTATTCCCAATCTGGGATTATCAGTTTTCCTGGCAATTTCTTCTCCATTTGGTACGCTTATTATTACCGATAATCCGTACTTTTTATTCTTCTGCTGATTTAATATTTCTTCAATCGCATGATTTATCATCCTTAGTGGAGTAGGATTGATGGCAGCCTTACCTATCTCGAGTCCTAATCCCGGTTTAGTGACTCTTCCTACTCCCATTCCACCATCAATAACTATTTTATTTGATGTTTCCGAAAGAGATACTGTTGCACAAACTTCGGCACCATTAGTAACATCGGGATCATCTCCTCCATCCTTGATGACGGCAGCTGTAACTGATTTATCAACTTCATGTTTAATCCAGGCAATATCTATTTTTATTTGCTTATCCTTTGGAAGAGAAACGTTTACTTTTGATAATTTTTCTCCATTAACCAGCGTTGAGAGTGCAGCTTTAGTTGCTGCTGCCGCGCAGGTACCCGTTGTATACCCAGTTCTAAGAGATCTCTTTTTACCAACGGGTTGATCTCTTTCTTTGATATCGTCTGTGCTTTGGAACATACAATTCACTCTTTAAATGATTACTTTACCTCCATCAATAATAATAGTATTTCCAGTTGAGAAGGAAAAATTTTCACCTGCAAGGGATACAATACTTTTAGCAATTTCTTCCGGTCGACCCAATCTTTTCATGGTATTTTCTTTTTTTGCTTTTAGCATTTCTTTTTTTGAGAGCGATTTTCGCATTGCTGGTGTATCTATGTCTCCTAATGCAACCGAATACGATCTGATATTATATTGTCCATATTCTAAAGCTATATGCTTGGTCAAGCTAATCAATCCTGCCTTTGCTATAGAGTACGGTGAACCGTAGTTATGTCCCGAAATGGCAGGGGTTGAGGCGATACTAATGATAACTCCTCTTCTTTTTTTCATCATGATTTTCAATATTTCCCGCGTGATTCGGAACGAGCCTGCCAAATCAACTCGGATGATATTCATCAATTCTATTTCTGAAATATCATGTACGTTTTTAAACCAAATTTTCCTTTCAAATGGAAAACCAGCATTGTTTATCAATATATCAACATTGTTAAAATCTTTTGAGATACTTCGGGCAAAATGAAGTAGACTCTTCTTTTTGGAAACATCCAATTGAAATCCGTAACAATTGTTGCCAATTAAGTTACA
>DASUMD010000221.1:0-3383 GCA_036277875.1 Nitrososphaeraceae archaeon | reverse complement strand
AAATCCTAGTCTTTTTGACAACAACCCACTGATAGTACGTTTTCCAACTCCCGGATTGCCTGTAATGACGATTCTTGACAACTTTTAAAATTACAGTAACTCTAATTTTATTCTGTCGTTTTTAATTTGTTATTAATTCCTGCTAAAAGGAGAAAAATGAAAGACTTAAAACCCGTCTGCTTAAACAAATGCTTATCAAATGAAAATAACTATTTTAGGCTCCGGCAAAGAAGTAGGGCGTTCAGGATTTTTGGTAACATCAGATAACACCAATATTTTGTTAGATTATGGAGTGATGTTAAAGAAGGAACCATCCTTTCCAATTCATGTTAGACCAAAAGATATTAGCACAGTCGTTCTTACGCATGCTCATCTGGATCATTCGGGATATATTCCGTCACTTTTTTTATCCAATTCTAATATCTCAGTCTTAGGAACAAATCCAACTTTCGAACTTTCCGATTTACTTATTGAAGATATGCTCAAAATTTCTGGATTTTATTTGCCTTTTGAATATGCAGATTTGAATAATATGATGAGTCATTCAAAGACCTTACAGTATAAGGAAAGAAACTTGATTAATAACATGCAAATTGCTTTATACGAATCTGGGCACATCATAGGGGGGTCTTCAATACTTATAGAAAGTGAAGGTAAGCGCATTTTTTATACTGGTGACATAAACACTAGAGGGTCAAAACTATTGAGATCTGCAGATTTAGATTTACCTGAAGTTGATGTCTTAATTATTGAAAGTACCTATTCTCAAACAGAACAGACTCCACGAGACGAATCGGAAAAGAATCTTGTGCACTTTGCCTACGACGTAGTTGAAAGAGGAGGAACCCTCTTCATACCAGCGTTTTCAGTTGAAAGAGCACAAGAGATTGCATGCGTTTTGAAGGCGAACAATTTCAAATATAGGATATCCATGGACGGGATGGCATTAAAAGCTAATGAAATAATGCTAAGAAATCCATCATTTTTACGAGATGCTGAAGGATTTAAAAAAATTATATCGGAGATTGAATGGGTTAAAGGATGGCAAAGAAGAAAACAGTTGGTAAAAGAACCAGGAGTAATAATCTCTCCTGCAGGAATGCTTGTAGGTGGAACGGCAATTTTCTATCTGCAAGAAATAGCAAAAAATCCTAGTAATGGTATAGCATTAGTATCGTACCAGGGTAAAGGTACACCAGGTCGTCTTCTGCTTGAAAAGGGACTCGTATCATATAATGGAAAAACAAGGAAAAGTCTTGCAGATGTAAATCATTTTGAATTTTCCGGACATAGCAGCAGAAAAGAACTATTTGAAATTGTTGACAAAATCAAAGGCAATCCAAGAGTTCTTACTGTTCATGGTGATGATATGTCATGTACAAAGTTTGCTAGTGAAATCAAAGAAAAATATGGGTTTGATGCAATAGCTCCAGATAATGGGCAGATTATGGAAGTAAATTAAGAAAAATGAACAAAAAGCTCAATCTGAATGAATTTAATGCAAGAGAAATGGCTGGAAACTATTTTATAATGTTGATATTCATCCTAAATCAAATGCATAGTATTAGTTTAACAAGACCCTTTGTTAGTTCTAAACTGGTTTTATTGGTTGTAATTTTCACCTTGTTACTAACCAATTCATTTGTACTTTATTCGCATGGTCAGGAGACTAATCAAATATTTTTTGGCGTAAATATGAAAGGATATCATACAAGCATGCCGCAAACCAGAACTATAGGAAGTATTATGCCAGCGAATTATTTTGACGATAGCTTTAAACTAATTTCAGAGGCTGGTATGAATCATGTAAGGTTTGTATTTTATTGGGAATCTTACGAAAGAGACCCAACTAATTTTATGCTTGAACTACAATCTGTAGCGGAAGCTGCAGATAAGTACAACGTTAATGTAATGTATGATAACCATCAATTTCATACTTCCTCTTGGTTTAATCCACAAAGAGGAACGGGATTCCCCTCCTTTCTCTTTCAAGACAATCCATCCTATCCTGCTGGAAATGGTGGTGGACCCAAATATGCTCCCGCAAAAGCCTGGTGGACGGATTGGTGGAATAGATCTGTGACAGACACTAATGGTACTGATGGATGGACACTACATGCTGAATTTTTGAAAAAAATAGTTGATACACTAGACAGCCATAAAAGTACATTAGGTTACGAAATTCTCAGCGAACCTCAAGTTCACAGTGCAGATCAATGGGAAAAGATTGGAAAGTATAATACATTTATGGTTAATGAGTTGAGGAAACTTACGAGCAAGGTACTTGCATACAGCATGAATATCCCTGTTGATTTAAAAAGCCCTATAAACTTGATACCAGAAAACCTAGCTAAAATGAAGCCACAAAACAGTACAAATATAGTTTTTAAAATAAGTATATACGGCTTACCAACAGAAAGCTCATACCAGCAGGCCAGAATGAATACTTTTCTTAAGGCTTCTAATATCACAGGCGTACCACTATACATAGGCGAATGGAACAATGTCTTACGAGAGCAAACTATCAACGAAGAGGGAACATCAGTATTTGAGATAAATCCTTTTGAGAGTGACATAACTCAGCAGGAAGCAGATCTATTTGTTAAAACCTTTAAGGATCTTGGTATTTGGGGACTAGCATACTGGAAATGGGACTTTGTTTCATTACAAACTCCAAACTTTAATTTGATTTCAGTAGCTGATAACGGAGATATAACTACCAATAAATATTTTAGACAACTGAAGATTGCATTAGAGACTAATTATCAAAATCAAACTAACCAATAAGACAATGATATAAGCATAATATACGATTGATTTCTACATGATAATAAAAAATACCGATCCATATAAATTAAAAAAATGCATAAGCTGCAAAAAAGATATCGAGATGCAAGAAAAATATTTTACATATCCGCTATCGTTGCAATGTATCTGTTTAAATTGTTCTCTAAAGCAAATTCCGAAAATAATCGAAGCACTGGAAACAGATTTGAAGAAAACCAAAGAATTACTAAAGACTAATAATAATATTTATGAGTAATATACTCACATGCTGTTAGATTCTAGATTTAATCCTGAAATTAGTATCAATAGTGGGCAGATGTTTTTGTGGAAAAAATATGAAAATTCATGGTATGGAACGTATGGAAATCATATTTTGAAATTTACAATCACGAATAATGAAGTAGAATTTTGTTCAACTCCAAGGTTTGATAATTGGGAACATTTCATTTTTCGACTAGATGATAACATTCAAGACATTTTTACTAACTTTTCTAATGATACAATTTTACTTAAATTATTAAAAAAATATAGGGGGTTGCGCTTAATTCGTCAGGATCCATATCAATGTATGATTTCTTTTGCCTGTTCGAGTAATA
>DASUMD010000220.1:0-6396 GCA_036277875.1 Nitrososphaeraceae archaeon | reverse complement strand
TTTTACTTGGTCACAGTTTGGCACTAATATCAGTGATATGATTTATCTGAATTTATTTTAAAGGAATAAATCTAAGGCTTTTATCTCCTGTTTGTTTTAGAAATTCATGGATATCTATTATTATGTTTGAGTAACTATCAGGAAAGATGCTATAAGTTTTGTATTTTACATCAGACAAAGGCTTGTAGGATACTATCCATATATTCTCCTGGTTAGGTTGGATGAATTGGAGTTTTGATACATTGTTTAATTCTGGCCTTTGCTTTATGAATTGTACAATAATCGACTTTGAAGGATTTGTTTTCAAATTTCGTAAATTAGGGATAACAACATCAATAACTAATTCGCTATTAAGTCGTATCTTTCTTTCTGATGGTAAAGTACTGATGGTTAGCATGAAATGAAGGAGTGCTTCGCTCAAGGTTCCAATTACTCTGTCATAGTCCAAGCTTTGATCAGTGGCGATCAACCTCTCAATGGATTTATTCATTAGGACATCAATGTATTCTCTTGAGGATTGAATGCGTGAGGTGATATCTTTTTGAATTTTATCTTCACCTATTTCTCTTACTGCATAGTACAATTCTTTCTTAATCTTTTCTCCACCAAGCTCATGCTTCAAGGGTAAACTATAACCTACTCAATTTGCCTATATAACTTGTCATACTGGGTTATTTCGGATTGAACCCAACATAATTAAATACTGATTTTTCTCAACAGATTTCTATAAGGTCCTTATAAATATGAATAGGAAAAAATTTGGAATTAATGAGGGATTAGTAATGATCACTAAATTTAAGTTATTCATCAAGTTCTAAATAGAGATATCATGGATTTCCTGACCTTTGCGTTACAGGAACAAATCAGTGCTAGAGTAACCAAAACCCTAAAGGATGGTATCCAGCTTAATATGTCCACAGAAGAATCCAAGAAATTTTTAAGAAGACATGTAAACACAAGAACAAATCTTGTCATTATGATAATAGACATAAACAATTCAACACAGATGAGTCTGACTTTACCAGATTTTAAATTCGCTCTAATACTACAAACTTTTGCCCAGGAAGTAAGCGTCGTTGTTTCTGGCTATGGAGGCTTTGTTTTCAAATATGAGGGGGATGCCGTTATTGTAATTTTTCCAGCCGAGTTTAATCAGATAAAAGCTTGTAAAAATGCGTTAAATTGTTCAACCGCTATACTAGAGATTCTAAAAAAAGCAATCAATCCTGTTTTTAAGGAAAATAAATTACCAGAAATTACAGTAAGAACAGGGTTAGCTTATGGATCCACTTTGGTTGTACTTTATGGTAAAAGTTTAGAAAAAGCTCACGTAGATATAACAGGCTCCAGTATTAGCCTTGCAGCTAAGATCGCATCTTTTGCAAAACCGAATCAGGTGTTAGTAGGTGAACTTATTTACAATATTATTGAGAACTCGAAAGATAAGGATTCGGACAAGACCAAGTTCGAGGAAGTACGCTTGGATCCTATAAAATGGAAGTACCTTTCTCAATCTGATCCGCAGAGTTTTTATCATGTTTACCAATATATAGTAAATTAGACTGTTAATAAAGAAAAAGAAATTAGAATATGTATTATCGCTTCTTGCTCTCCTGCCAATTTTTAATATTATGTTTATGTTGTTGATTTAATAAGGTGTATGATCAAATGCATTTTACGTTGTTATTATCAGGTGAACTAAATGATTTGAGTTTTAACCAAAAATTGACCATAATACAATTGGATTTCAATTTTTGAATTTTTGCCAAAGCCTAACTATCTTGTCGTCGAAGGACTTTTGTTGAATAGCAAATGAAAATGTATTATTCTTGTAAGTAACGTTTATTTCTTTAATTGACAGAGTATAAAATGACTCATCCATTCCTTCTAATGTTCTTATTACTTTTGTTATTCTTATTAATTTGAGTTGGTCTAGCTTCTTTATTTTTTTATAAGTTGATGAGATTGGCATATTCAGAGTAGAAGAAATCACGCGTGCACTTAGTTCTCTTTTGTCGAGCAAATTCATTATTTGTAATGAGGCTTCATCCGTGAGTACAGCCAGAATATCCTTTGATTCTGAATCATTTTTCAACTCTTTATCACGGCAATTATTATCAGTATAAAACCAGATGTCTCAACTATTTCCTCGAATGTTTCACCTGTACTTTGGTCACTAATATTCAGCAAGTCTCCAAGAATAGTGTCGCCAATAATTATGAGAAAGAAACCAAACGTAAGAAGAAGCATAGGAATATACTTTGTTCGCTTGTAAGCCCTAGCAGCTACATATACCAAAAAGAAACCTGCCAGAATGTGGATTACTAAGATTACTAGATTTGTATCCATTTACGAAACTACCTCATCATACGCTTACAAATATTTTAGTTATTACAAATAAATGGTTCGACTTGACTTTAAACTTAGACACCCATTGAGTTTAAACTTCTGAATAGTCGAGAAAAATAATTGCAACTAGCATTTTATGCTAGGCAACTTCTTTTAGTGCAATGAATTTTCGAATATTGCGGATGGCAATCACTGATAAAACAATCGCCGCTGCCTGGAAGCCTTTCGAAATTAGGTCTAGACGTCCCACATAATATTCTACTCCAACTACCGGGACACCTACCGTTCTCGACGCTATATAGATAGCTATAAGTCCCGCTGAGATCCCAGCTGAAGCGAGATATGGTATTACGTTTCTGTTTGATTTTATGACAAGAGCAGCAAGTATGAAATTCGCCACTGCCGCAGATACAAAGAATGTTGCTTCAAATTGTTTTTCAGCTGTTTCACCTTTTATTCCCATAGCATCTAACTCCTTAGAATCTTCGTATTCGCTGTTTGCCACTAAGCAATATACAACTCCGATAATAAAAAGGACCCCTGTTAACGAATAGGCAATGAGTTTATTATTTCTCAATTTAAAATCTTCCTGGTCACAAAATAATTACCAAATATGGTAATTATGATAGATTTTTCTTTGCTTCTTCTGCGTGTGAAATAGCTGCGTTGATATCGCCATCCTTAAGAGCGGCTAATGAAGCTTCGACACGTTTTTCAGCATCCACAAGATCAGATTTACCTTCTAAAGATTCTTCTGCCTTGAGCAGTAATTTTTTAGCAGCGTCTTTATCACCATCATTTAATGACTTGATTGCCTCATCTATCGATTGAACAGTTGGATTACCAGATTGAGATGTCGCATTATTCGCTAGGGTAGAATTAGAAGTTGAAATCGAAGTATTGACGCTCGCAGTTGCATTCGAATAGTTGTCCTGAGCATATGAAACAATTCCATGTGAAAATAAAATCACGGAAATTGCCGCCAAGCCCAACATCATAGAGTCTATTGATTTTCTTTTCATGATACGCGTTTAAGTTTTAAAAGGAATAATAAAATTACTTTGGATCTCAATTACTGAGAATAGTAATAATATTTTTATAGGTAATGATTTTATATATATTCGGAGTTCTCTTTAAATTTATTTCCATAAATAATCAATAATTGCAATAATTCTAAGTAAAATGTTTTAAATTAAATTTATTACTAAACGTATCAAAAACGAATTTATTTATTAGTAGAGCATTAGTAGAGAGATGTTCCTATTTTGGTCTTAATTTATACATGTCATAGTTGGGAGGTACGAGGTTTATGATTTTGATATTTTATTTTTGATCAAAGTATAGTATCTTGCGAGAGAAGCTCTTTTCTAGAGATACTGTTTTGAATAATGCGTTTTACATACTAACTTGTATTGTCTCAGTTTGACGTTTATGGATATTCTGGGTTTTAATAATGCATTAAAATGCAATGCAGTGCAAACCTACCGCATAAATCCCTTATATCGGTTGTTATTACACAATATGGATATCAGTATCTATCCAAAAGACGTTCAAACGCAATTTTTAGTAACAGTACTAATTGTGGGGGCTATCTATCTGGTGTCAATTAGCATTTCTGCCGGCGTCTCAAGTGCGTCGAATGAACAACTTGAATACAACATTACTACAGGGAAAATAAATAGTACTCTGAAAAATGAGGAGGAAAACAAGATGTGGTTACTCTCGGGTAGTTGGAAAAGCAACCTATTCATTAATACTAAATTTAATCACACAAATCCTGCAAAGTTTTCTGCTAAAATTAACATGGTAATGGCAAATGGGTCTTTGCCTCACAAACACAAAATATCACATTTTATGCTTACCAACATATCAACAACAGATAATTCAACAGAGTATGAAGGTTTTGCTGCCGTAAGTATGAAGTTAGGTCCAGTTTTTACTATTCCTGTAATAATCAAGAATTACCACAATGAGACAATCAGTATTTCATTTGAATCACTTCATGATATAACTTTAGATCAGAAGAATGTAATCAGTCACTTTGGAGGAAAACCAATATCGGGAATATTCTATAGATGAAGGGAGTATATTTGGAAATGAGAATTGCTTAGTTCCTATTGATAAACTAGTTCTTCAAGTGGGAATGTTTGAGTGCAAATTTGGTTGGTCTGGAGTCGTCGGGATTAGTACCTGCATGTATTAGGGTTCTAATAAATTGGTAATTAGCATTTTGTCTCTTATTACTAGTGTATACAATTTAGCAAGGGTCAATTAGTGGGAGAGAAGACTGGTATGTCTCATTTGTATCTAATGATAAACAAAAGGTCACTTAACAATACCAGAGAAATATGAAAAACCCATAGTTTCTCTACGAACAGCACAAGCAAATAAATTCTCCCTAGATTAAGAACAAACTTCTTATGATGATTTGCTAGATGCATTAAGGTTAAACCTGAAATGTTATCATATGAAATGGGTTTACCTTGTAAAACCTTAAATATTAAAAACCAATTCGTTTGAGATATGAGACATTTTATTATTGCACTGGCAATATTTGTTTCCTTATTTGCTATGGTACCAATGACAACAACGGAAATTTTTGCTCAATTTGGAACAATGTCTACTTTACAAAATATTGATGCTACTTATGCAGTTAGCATAGTTCCTGGTGCGGCTCAAAAAGACAACACGTATCATTATTATCCTCCAGTGATTGCGGTACCTACAGATACTATGGTAGCCTGGTTTAATAACGACTTTGGACAGCCCCACACAGTAACCAGTGGGGAACCAGAAGCAGCCGATGAGGGCTCAGTATTTCATTCGGGAATAATGCCAGCCACTGCGAACTCATTCTTCCAATTTAAATTTACTAAACCTGGCGAGTTTCTATATCACTGTAACATTCATCCATGGAGGGTAGCATCTGTATCAGCAAGCGATGCATATTTCACAGGTAATGGTTTTAAAATTGGTATAGGTTCGGGGGCGACATGGAACATAACAACTCATCCTAGAGTCTTGCTGGATATTGAGCCACAGACGATACCACTAGATAAAACTACTCCCATTACTTACAATGTGACTATTAGTGAGGGTCAAAATAATAACACATTATTCTCTCGTTACTTTACTACTGCCGGCGACTCTCTTCCGCTTGAGTTAATTTCCTCACAAGATAATCAAACTACTTCATATGGACCAGATTTTAGCAGTAGTGGAGCATATCATATCCAATCAGGTTTCAATAAAGGCTCTTCATACCCAATAAACGTTGAGATTGTCTCGATAAACAACAAACCACTAGAGAATCCAATGAAAGTCTTATTTGAACTTAAGACTACTTAGTTATTTTATTTCTGTATTATCCAAGTTTGGTGGAGGAGACTTTCGTTGGTGTTTTCTCAAATAGAATAGTCATACTTGCAGTGTATTTCAGTGCAGACTGAGTCCTTATACTGCTAGGCATCCTACTTATTTATAAGGGAAAATGACCCAAGAAATCCTGAACAAATCCATTATATGCGTTAGGTGTTATCACGCTAGAGAATTTCATCTTACTGACAAGGATGGCTATACCTATTGCAAAAGGTGTAAATGCCATACATTTGTTGGGCACACAACTGAAGTTTTCGAGTGCTAAATATCTACCAAGATAATGATGACTAGCAGTTAAACATGCAATATAGAGCAGACCCAATCCGTATAGTATTTTATGGACACTTGATTCACCACGTGGTCGTGCACATAGAAACAATTTATTTTCCTATGACCAGTTTATCAATTCTTGTTTTGATGAATTAGAACGACTGGCGTGGAAAGAGGTGTTCTCTATGATAGTAAAGACAATAAAGGTTATAATGGTTCATGGATATAGATATGGACATTTATCAAACACTGAGCAAATTAAAGGCAAACAAGAAACTGAAGGACCATTATTATCTTTAGATTCTGCAGGTTCTGTTTACATCAATCACAATTATAACTACAAAAAACCAGCAAAATTAATTCATGATTCAATATTCTGATTTTGATGGCATGGCATTG
>DASUMD010000219.1:0-6331 GCA_036277875.1 Nitrososphaeraceae archaeon | reverse complement strand
AATTGGTTTATCGGAAGCATACATACTATGTATTGCATGTCCAAATTCATGAGCCATAGTTGAAACATCTCTCATCATTCCATCAAAATTTAAGAGTACATAAGGAGTCCTTTTCGGGGCAACAGTGTAGCAAAATGCACCACCTGTTTTTCCATTCCTGATTTCAGAATCAATATGATTTTCTTTAAATAAGCGCTCTGTGTATAAGCCAAAACTTGGATCAAATTTATGAAAAGTATCCAAGACTAGTCTTGTAGCATTCTTAAAGGTAAATTTAGGGATATTTTTGCTTGAAATTGGAGCATAGAGATCATAGCGTCTTAGTTTTTTCATACCTATTAATTTAGCTTTTTCGATAAAATAATCGTGAAATAGGTTCGCATTTTCTTTACAAACTGCCAAAAGTATCTCTACTGTGGTATCATCTATATTATTATGAATATTTCTAACTGAAATAGGAGATTTGAATCCTCTAATAGAAATATTTTCATCTCTCCATTGAGTTACTAGATTTTGGTAAATTTCCCCTAGAACCCCACTATTTTTCTCATAGGTTTTGAATAATGCCTTGTATGCAGATTCTCTCTCATTTGCTTTAGAGCTTCTCACCAAAGAAAGCAGTTTTTCTTTATTTGTGAATATTTTGGTCCTCTTTCTATTTCCATGTTTTTTTATTACTGTAAATTCAAAATTATTAGTCATTCTATCATATATTTTTACAAGGGCACTTGGACCGGTTACCTCGAGAGTGTTGATAATCTTCTCTTCTGATTCATTAAGTGAATATTTAGCAATCAATCTCTTATGTTTTAAATATTCCCTATACACAGCGGAGATGCTGTCAATTAATCGTTGAGCATTATTCTTGTCAAGTCCTTTCTTGAACCATAAATCAAAAAATAAAATTTGGTTACTAATCTGTGAACTCAATTTTTCGGTTTCAAGAACGAGAGCTGCAGCTTCATTGGATGAAGTATCAGCAGAGTATTTAAGTTGGGCAAAACTATTGACTCTGCTGAGAGTTTCCAGAATAGTTTCAATTTCATGAACTAATCTTTCAAAACTCGAGGAGTTCAGATCTGGTTTTAGGATATGCCGGTTATCTTCAAAGTCCTTGACATGTTTTTTGATGTTATCAACTAACTTTACAAAGTTCCCTGTTGACCTATCATCGACTAAATCACGAAGATCCCATTTTCCTAATCTAATATTTGAATAATTTAACATTGTTTCTTTTCATCTTTAAACTGTACATCGTCTTTAATGTTTTTCTGATTCTTGACATCAGCCAACTCATAATTCGCAGAACGAGCCAGATCTATTTGGAGTATACACAATATAGTTAATTTTGAATATAGTTATATAGCATAGACATGATAAATATTATGCCATAATGGTTTTCAACATAGGCATAACTGTGAAGGCTGACAATACTCAGTAATCAAGGTGTCATCTGGACACCCAAGCTGATTAAAAATGCCATCCTTTCTATGTTGAATGAATTTTGATTTTTAGGTTGTAAAAATTATTTATTTTTCAAATATTCTTTTTTCATCTCCACCACCCAACCATTTTTCTTTGAATATAGTCTCTTTCTTGGGCGTTTCTTGCATTCTGACAAGACATAAGAGCAAATTATTGGAAAACAAATTGAAGAATCTCCATAGACAATTACATTGTTTCTATGAGAGGTCTTTATTTTGCCCCAGCTTTTTCCTTCCTGTATAGTCGCTCCAGATAAACCACCGGTATCAGGTCGTGCATCAGTAATTTGTATTACATAATCGTGTCCGCCTTCCTTTAGTTTCAGTATTTGGTATAATGCAGGTCCGGTTTGTTGGAAAAAATTTTTTGGAACTCCCCCGCCTAATTCTATACCACCGGAAACTTTACTTTTCCAAAGTATCGCTGTTGATTCAGCAATATCCAACATAACATTTGGGAATCTCGTCACATCTTCAAATATCAAAGGTAGCATATTTAGTCCTATAGAAGAATCACTTATCGCAGGAATGAAGACTGGTACGTCATTTTTGAATGCTGAAGCAAGAAATGATTTTTCCGGATTTGTTGAATTTTCAAAAGCTGCCTTACCAAGTTTATGTGACATATCTGCAGTAGAATATGATTTAGCAAAGTTTTTTTCGATTTTCTTTACTTCTCTTTGAATAATAATGTCCTGAGCCTGCAAAGTGCCTACTTCTTTTATATATACATCGTAAATTCGTACAATTTGTTTGGAAAAGAGTACGTCATCGTCAACCTGAAAATGACCTTGCCTTACAGGTAAATCGTAAGCGAAATGAAGGTCATGGTAAACATTGGCCCCAGTTGTTACTATCCAATCTACAAAGCCATTTTCAATAAGCGTTTTGATTGTATTCCCCATTCCTATTGGAGTCAACGCTCCTGCTAGAGTTAAGCAGATGGTACAACCACTATCAATCATTTCCTTCATAATCTTTGCAGCTTCAAAAAGTCGTCTAGCGTTGTAACCTGTAGATCCGAAAAAATCAACCAATTGTGTTATGGTCATATTCTTCGAAATAATGGGAGGTTCGATTTTTTTGCCTGTAAATGAATGTGCGTCGTTCATCTATTAGCATGCAAAAAAGGTATTAAAAATTTTATCTGAATGAGTGTTTATTGTCTAGTGAGATCTATATTGGTCCTTCCTTAACTCATGTTTAGTGGAAGGTTTTAAGAGACTAGTTCCATAGTCGTTTGCCACTCTCTTCTCTTCATATGAACCGCATTCTATACATTTTATACCATTGTTTATTCTAACTGTATCTCCACCACAGTTTAAACATAAGGAGTATAACAGGCCAAAATCAGTTCCATCTACGGCGATATGAATTGAAGAATTCATCAGACTGGTAATTTGACCCCTGATAATGTCGCCAATTCGATAAATCGATTTTGGTTTCCTATTATATCGATCTCGATTCCATCCCTTATTATTTCCAATTCTCGCTGAAGCAATGGCAGATAGGCCTGAAGTATGCAGTTTGTTATTAACAGAAAATAACTTTACTGATATCATAGATCCAAATAACATTTCCACGAATCCCATAACGACATCTCCTACTTTGGGTAACTCTTGAGGATTAATTGGATCAATTTTAATGGTTCTTCTCTTAAAATCATATTGCTTCTTCCCTAACACACTTGATCTGATAGTCCCATCAAGAGTGAAAGTATGATTACCCGCTTCAAATTCTTCAATTTCTGCTATATATTCACCTGGAAATACCATACCAGATGTCTTTTTCTTCATGATAGGTACATGACGGTAGATGTATTATAATTGTTACACGAAAATGAAGAAGGCTATCGAAAAATCCATCCATAATATTACGTTCTAACCTTTACTCAAACCGAAGGCAAATCCTGCTGCAAAACCTCCAGTTAGTGGAATCCCCGAATTTGAGATGGCGTCCAAGATTTGGTCGCTTATACCAGGAAAGAATGGAGTGTTAAGACTAAAGCCATTAAAATTAGCCATGGCACTTCCTAATGTGGCTTCGACCTTCGCCCAATTTAGCGCAATTAGTCCGTTGTATTGCAAATAGTACATGATACCTACCAATAATCCGGAGACAACGATGATTATTTTTAATATTTTCTTTATAGCATATCCCATCAAGAATCCCAAAAATCCTCCTATTCCTATAGAGGTAGCTAACCCTCCTATTCCTATAGAGGTAGCTAGGGAGCTGAAATCGATAAACATCGTTACGAACTATCCCAGAACCATGAATATATGTAATATAGTCATTTTTCATGAAATCTTGTAACTGGATAAAGTTATGGTTTTTTCAGAGCAAGCTTAATTGCAATTATATCTTAGATTATAATAAATAAGTAGTTATTTATGTAAAAAATGTCCGAAATAATCGTTTTCTGCAATCATCGCTTTCGTAAATCAAACAATCTATTAGTAACCTTCTTTTATTTCTAAATGTGAAATTCATAGAGTGGTTCCCTTTTTATCAGCAGATTAGGTCGGAATTTGGATATAGTACAGAAACAGATCAGAAGGCAGCTGAAATGCTGAGTAATATGATAAAGAGAAAAGCATTGCAGGTGTCTAAGATCCAAAAGAAAATACAAGGAAAGGAAGTACTTGTAATTGGAGCAGGTCCTAGTCTGGAAAAAAATATTGAATTTATCAAGAAGAATAAAAAATATGTAAAAATAGCTGCCGATGGTGTGGTTGAGATTTTGTTGAATAAGAAGATTAAACCGGATATAGTGGTGTCGGACCTTGATGGAAATCCAAAATATCTAAGGATGGCTGATAAATTTGGAGCGATAATGGTTATCCATGCTCACGGTGATAATATGAAGAATTTGGAAAAATATGTTCCTAAATTTAGTAAAGTAATAGGTACGACTCAAGTAATGCCGACGGAGAACGTATATAATTTTGGGGGATTTACTGACGGAGATAGGAGCGTCTTTTTGGCTGAAGAAATGAGCGCAAAAAGTATTACTTTAATAGGTATGGATTTTGACAACATGCCAAGAAAATTCTCAACAAATGATAAAGACGTAGATATTGATCTTAAACGAAAAAAGTTAAAATTTGCAAAGAAATTGCTTGAAATGCTAGGAAAGCAATCTAAATCCAAACTGGTTAACAAATCAGCTACCACAATAAGAGGTATCAAGTCTCAGCCTTGAGATATTCATTTAAATTAGTTATGAAATTAAGAAATTCTTTCCCTTGTAAATAATGTGAAAAACTATTATATGTTTTTAATATATTGAATCATGTCATGTCCACCTTTTCAGAAGATGATATTCGCCGTGCAGCAGAAGTGCGTGAATGGTTAGTCAAAGAAGTTACCAATAAAAAAGAGGAGCTCGATAAACTTCGTGACACTCTACTAATAGTTGATTCTTTGCTAAAAAAAACAAGCTTTATAACCGCATCACATCTCGAATCTTCTGCTTCTAATTTGAAGGACAGAAGTGCAACTGAATACCAATCCCTTGATAAAGAAGAAACTGTCCAAACCAAACCTAGTAGTGATTCAACTACAAAATCTACAAATACAGAGTACGGACAAGATGACAATCAAGGCGTACAGATTAAATCCTTGAAACGTGCAAAAGATAATCTTCTGATATCAAACGCAGAGTATACCTCCACCTATGTAAAAATACCGTTGGTAAATGATATCAATTTAAATATTAATACTCCTCCATTCAAATCTTTTTTCTTAAACCGAATATTAGAAGGAATGAAGTCAAAAGATAAAGAAAAGATTCAAAAAGGCGAAATAGATGAATCTGAAATCATTGACTATAATGTTGATAATGACGAAAATGGACAAATCAAAAGTGTTACGATTTCTAATTATAGAGAAAGAGAACGGCTTATTGAGATATTTAACACAGCAACTTGGGTGTTTACAAGAATGTTAGAAAAAGGAATTTAACGTAGTTATGGATAAAATTGTAGTACTAGATTTTGGATCACAATACAGCCACCTGATCTGTAGACGAATTCGTGAATCGAATGTTTATTGTGAACTCTTGCCTTATGATTCACCTATAAGCTTGATTAAAAATTTAGACCCAAAAGGAATAGTACTATCTGGCGGTCCTTCAAGTGTATATTTAAAAGGTTCTCCAAAACCAGATAAGAAAATTTTTGAGATGGGAGTACCAGTTTTAGGAATATGTTATGGTCACCAACTTATTGTAGATGAATTTGATGGTAAAATAAGACGCTTTGATAATAGGGAATATGGTTATGCTGATTTGATAATTGATGATAACTTGGACTTGTTTAAGGGAATTAATAAGAAAATAAAATGTTGGATGAGTCACGCTGATGCAGCTGAAAGCATTCCAAATGATTTTGAAATACTAGCACATACGGATAATTCCATTTCTGCTGCAATCGCAAATCGAAATAAAAAATTTTATGGAATCCAGTTCCATCCAGAAGTATCACATACTGAAGAAGGAAATAGAATTTTAAGAAATTTTTCACATTCTATAAGTAATGCAAAACCAGATTGGACCATGCAAGGTTTTATTGACTTTTCCATTAAAGATATCAGAAGCAAAGTTCATGATGATAAAGTACTATGTGCGATTAGTGGTGGAATCGACTCAACAACTCTGGCTGTTTTACTAAATAAGGCAATAAGTGGCAATTTGACTTGTGTTTTTGTCAATAACGGATTATTAAGGTTAAATGAAGAGTCACTGGTTCCTGAATTAATAAGCAAATATCTAGGCATTAAAACTGTCAGAATTAATGCAGAAGAACGATTTTTATCAAGGTTAAAAGGGATTGAAGATCCTGAAC